>SKWB01000011.1 GCA_007129135.1 Halococcaceae archaeon
GACGGCCGGGCACGGATCACCGATCGAGTGGAGTTCTCGGCTCCCTATCCCGGAACCAGGGTCCGGCAGACGGGAGCCGAGACGACCGAGGGCTTGGGCGTGACGAGCTACGACCGACGGGCGTTCTCCGAGACGGTCGGCGGTGCGGTCGACGGTCTGGAGACCGACGTCGAACCCAACGCGGTCGCGATCCAGGCGCCGGACGGGAAGCGTCCGTACCGGGTGACGGGTCGGATCGGCGTCGAGGCAGAGGCGATCCGGCGGTGTGCGACGGTCCACGACCTGGGTGACACGGGCGCCGCGAGCGTGCCGCTCTCGCTCGCCCGCGCGCTCTCGGAGGGCGCGGAGACGGTCCTCGCCGTCTCCCACGGGAGCGGGGCCGGTGCGGACGCGTTCGTGATCGAGTGCGAGAGGGCCGTTCCGACCGTGCTCGATCTGGACGGAGAGCGAACGCTCAGCTACACGGAGTACCTCAGGACGCGAGGGGAGATAACGTCCGGGCCACCTGCGGGCGGCGGCGCGTACGTCAGCGTGCCGACCTGGCAACGATCGATCCCGCAGCGCTACCGTCTCGAGGCCGGCCGCTGTCTCGACTGCTCGGAGCTCGCGTTCCCCCCGGAGGGCGCGTGCGTGGAATGTGACTCGCTCGCCGGCTACGAGCGGGTCGAACTCGACTCTAGAGGAACGATCGAGGCGGTGACGACCATCTCGGCCGGTGGTGCACCCCCCGAGTTCGCCGAGCAGCAGGCACGCTCTGGCGACTACGCGGCGGCGATCGTCGCGCTCGAATCGGGAGGGGAAACCGTGAGTTCACCGATGATGGGCTGTGCCGAGTGCGAGGGATTCGACGTCGGCGACGGCGTCGAGACGACGATCCGGCGGCTCTACACCCAGGAGGGCCTCACGCGTTACGCCCGGAAGATCCGCCCGGCGGAGTGAGCTACCGCTCGGGGAGCCGTCCGGTCAGCGCCTCGCTCGCGGGCGCGACGGAGATGGTCGTCCCGAGCCCCTGCTCGACCGCCTTCTCGTAGAGCAGGTAGCCACCGGCGACCGTCTCGATCCCGGTACCGCCGCTGTCGAAGACGGTGATCTCCTCGTCGCTCGTCCGGCCGGGTTCGACGCCCGCAACGACCTCGCCGAGTTCGGCGTGGACGTGATCCTCGTCCACGACGCCGGCGTCCATCGCCGCGAGGAACGACCCGGCGTCGATCGTCGCACGCTCTCTGAGGTCGGGGACGTAGACTGAGCGCTCGATCGTCCGGACGTCGAGTTCGGTCTTCCCGGGCGTGTACTGGCCCATCGCGGTGACGTGCGTCCCGGGGTCGAGCGCCTCGCCGTCGAAGACCGGGTCGCTCGCCGTCGTCGCGGTGATCACGACGTCCGCACCCGAAACCGCGTCCTCGCTCGACGAAACGGCGTGAACGGAGGCGTCCAGCAGCGCGTCGAACTCCTCGGCGAAGGCAGTCCGGTTCTCCTCGGTACGCGAGTAGACCCGGATCTCCTCGAACTCCCTCACTGTGGCCGTCGTGTGGAGCTGTCCGCGGGCCTGCGAGCCGCTGCCGATCACCGCGAGCGTCTTCGATCCCCGGCGGGCGAGCGCGTCGACCGCGACCGCGCCCGCCGCACCGGTCTTGAACGGGTTCATGCTCGCGCCGTCGATCACCGCGAGGGGCTCGCCGCTCTCGGCGTCGAAGATCGGGGTGAGGAACCAGGCGTCGCCCGCACCGAAGCCGGCGGAGTAGGTGTAGCCGCCCATCGCGCCCGTCTCCGGGAGGATCGCCGCGTAGCTGTTGAGGATTCCCTTCGGGTCGACGGCGAAGAGCTTCTGTCGCGGGAGCGCATCGGCGCCCTCCCCACGCTGGCGGTAGCCCTCGCGGACCGCCTCGACGTACTCCGCGGGGCTCGCGAGCCCCGCGACCGCCTCGCTCGTGAGAAACAGCGCGTCGGTCATCGGTCCTCGAACGTCCTCGGGGGTCAAAAAGCCGGGTGGATCGGCCGGCCACGCCCTTGCCTCGAAGCCGATCAGGAGACGCGGTGGGCCTCGACGACGTCCCAGTCGAGTTCGATGCCGAGTCCCGGCGTGTCGGGCACCCGGATCCGCCCGTCTCGGATCAGCGGCTCCTCGCGCACGATGAGGTCCTCCCACCACGGGACGTCCCGGGCGTGGAACTCGAGGGCGAGGAAGTTCGCGGTCGCCGCCCCGACGTGGACACCGGCCATCGTCGCGACGGGGCTCCCGATGTTGTGCGGCGCGAGCGTCACGTAGTACGTCTCGGCGAGTTCGGCGATCTTCTTCGTCTCCGCGATCCCGCCCGTCTTCGGAACGTCGGGCGCGACGAACGCGGTCGCCTGCTCCTCCAGGAGGTCCCGGAAGCCGTGACGGCCGTAGCGGTTCTCCCCCGTGAGCAGCGGCTGGTCGACCCGCTCGTTGAGCGCCGCCATCGCAGCCGTGTTCTCCGGCGGGAGCGGGTCCTCGATCCACGCGAGGTCGTACGGCGAGAGCGCTGCACAGAGCGCCTCGGCCGCCTCGAGCCCGAAGTTCCAGTGGCAATCGACCGCGACCTCCGCCTCCGAGCCGACCTCGGCGGTCACCGCCTCGACGAGGCTCCGTTTGTGCTCGATCTCGGGCCCGTCGAGGTGACGCGAGAGCGTGTCGATCTCCCGGCCCGAGGGGACGTCGAGGTCGAACTTCACGATCTCGAAGCCGTCGTCGACCGCCGCCCTCGCAGCTCGGGCGTAGGCCTCCGGCTCGTAGGTCTCCGACGGCTGCTCCGAGAGCGCGGCGTCGACCATCCCCTCGCCCGCGTGGCAGTCGGCGTAGATCCGGACCTCCTCGCGGATCTTTCCGCCCAGGAGCTGGTAGACCGGCTGCTCGAGGAGCTTCCCCGCGGCGTCCCAGAGCGCGAGTTCGACGCCGCTGATCGCGATCGTTCCGATCCCCTGCTGGGAGCCGCGTCCCGAGAGGCTCTCGCGCATGAGGTGGTAGAGCCGCTCGACGTCGAGCGGGTTCTCGCCAGCGAGCACGGGTCGAAGGTAGTCGGTGATCACCTCGTGGACGCCCGGCGAGGGGTAGGCCTCGCCGATCCCGGTCACCCCCGCGTCGGTCTCCACCTGCACGATCGTCCACGGGAAGTTGCCGTCGACGACCACGGTCGAGAGGTCGGTGATCTCCGGTGTCTCGGTCGTCCGGCTCGGCCTCTCGTCGAACGTCGGCCACATCGTCGTCGCGAGCCTGGCCGCGAAGTCGGAGTACATGTCCTTCGACTCGCGCGAACGGCGCATCAATCCCGGGGTCGAGCCCGTGTAGCGCTCTACCGCCCTCGCAAGCCACCGCGGGCCGAACGGGAGCCGCCACCACAACCTATTCGTACGCCCTCGGCCTCCACCTGGCATGGCCTGCCCGTACCTCTCCTACCGCGACTCCGACGGCGAGACGAGCTTCGAAGTCGAACGGGCCTACTGTGAGGTGATCGAGGGGTTCGTCTCGCCGATGCGCGCGGACGTCTGCAACGACCGGGGAGCGCTCTCTCACGAGGCCGACTGCGAGTTCTACCGCGAGGAGACGGGCCGCGACTGAGCGGGTGGTCGCTATCCCGACAGTCCGAGTATCTCGCGCGCCTCCGCGGGGGTCGCGAGCTCACGGTCGAGTTCGGCGGCGATCCTGGCGGTCCGACCAACCAGCTGTGCGTTGCTCTCTGCGGGTTCGCCCCGTCGGTAGTAGAGGTTGTCCTCCATCCCGATCCGGACGTGTCCGCCGGTCAGGATCCCCATCGTCGTGAGCGGGAGCTGGTGTGGGCCGATCGCGAGCACGTTGAAGATCGAGTTCTCGGGGAGATCCCCGATCATGTTCACCATATTCGCCGGGGTCGGCCGCGTGAGCGTCCCCGGCCCGAAGATCAGGTTGATGTAGTAGGGCTCGTCGACCAGTCCCGTCTCGATCAGCCGGTAGACCTCGTTCAGGTGGCCGTTGTTGAACACCTCCATCTCGGGTTTGATCCCCTCCTCTCGCATCTCCCGGGCGAGCGTCTCGATCTGGTAGCGGGTGTTCTCGGCCGTGAGGTGCTGGTACCGGTTCATCGGCCCCATGTCGAGCGAGGCCATCTCCGGGACCGGGTCGGTCCGGATCCCCTTCGCGCGATCTTCGAGCGGGAGACCGGTTCCACCCGTCGTGTTCTGGATGACGATCTCCTCGCAGGCCTCGCGGACGGCGTCGTTGATCTCCTGGAGGCGGTCTGCGCTGCGCTCGCCGCGTTCGTCCCGCCCGTGGAGGTGGACGATCGACGCGCCGAGTTCCTCGCACTCCCTGGCCGCCTCGGCGATCTCCCCCGGCTGTTCGGGCAGATTCGGGTTCGCCTCCTTGCCGTGGACGCCGCCGGTCGTCGGCACCGTCAGGATCAGCTTCTCCCCCTCGAGGTACTGCTGGTAGCTCATTCGTCACCCGAGGCAGTCGACCGCGAAAACCTTGGTGTCGGGTGAGGTCGCGTGTCGGTCGGTCGGGGCTCTCGTTCGGTCGACGGTGTTCGGCCGAACGTTCCCCACAGTCGCAACTGGTATGACGCTCCGGCGGCGACTCCGGTGAATGCGTCACGATCGGCTTCGTCGCCGACCACGAACGGTAGGGGAGGGGGTCGCCTCCTCCGGGAAGGGACCGAACCGAGGGGGAGGGAGACGGTGATCGCGGTCGTCCCCGCAGCGGGCGAGGGAACGAGGCTGGGATCACTCACCGACGACCGTCCGAAGCCGCTCGTGGAGGTCGCCGGGACGCCGATGCTCACGCGCTGTTTCGACCGACTCGTGGGGATCGGTGCGAACGAACTCGTCGTCGTGATCGGCTATCGGGGCGAGGAGATCAGAGAGCACTACGGCCGGTCGTTCGAGGGGGTCCCGATCAGCTACGTCGAACAGAGAGAGCGGCTCGGACTCGCTCACGCGATCTCACGGGCAGACGGGCTGATCGAGGACGACTTCGTCGTCCACAACGGCGACAACGTCGTCTCGGGCAACCTGAGCGAGGTCGTCGACCGACAGCGGTCGGGAGCCGACGCGACGCTCCTCGTCGACCGGGTCACACGCGAGGAGGCGCGCGAGACGGGTGTCCTCGACCTCGACGGGGACGGTCGCGTGAGACGGATCGTCGAGAAGCCGGACGAGCCGCCGTCGACGCTCGTCACCACCGGCGTCTACGGGCTCTCACCCCCTGCCTTCGACGCCTGCCGACGGATCGAGCCCTCCGACCGGGGCGAGTACGAACTCGCCGACGCCATCACGCTCCTGATCGAAGCGGGTGCGCGCGTCGAGGTCGTCGGACTCGACGGCTGGCGGGTGAACGTCAACACGCCGGCGGACGTCGAGCGGGCGGAACGGTTGCTCGCCGACGAGTCCTGACGGCGACCTGGAGCCGCTTACGACGCCCTGACCAGCGGGTCGTACCAGTCCTCGTTCTCCCGGTACCAGTCGATGAACCGGGAGACGCCCTCCCTGATGCTCGTCGTCGGCTCGTAGCCGAGCAGTTCGTTCGCCTTCGAGATATCCGAGTGGGTGTGTTCGGCGTCGGCCTCGTTTCGCTCGCCGTACTCGATCTCCAGGTCGGGTGCGAGCTGGTCGCGTACCTCCTCGGCGAGCGTCTTGATCTCGATCCTGTCGGTGCTCCCCAGGTTCACCGCCTCGCCGTCGGCGACGTCGGTCGTGAGGAGCTCCCGGTTCGCCCAGAGGATGTCGTCGACGTAGGTGAAATCGCGTGTCTGCGTGCCGTCGCCGTACACCACTGGGGGTTCGCCGTGGAGACAGCGCGAGACGAAGTTGCTGATCGCCATGTTCGGGCGCATCCGCGGGCCGTAGACGGTGAAGTAGCGCAGCGAGACGGTCGGCAGGCCGTAGACCTCGTGGTAGACCCGGGCGTAGTGTTCGGTCGCGAGCTTCGACACCCCGTAGGGGCTCACCGGCTCGTTCGGGTGCTCCTCGTCGTACGGGAGGTACTGCGGTTTGCCGTAGACGGAGGACGATGAGGCCATCACGACCCGTTCGACGTCCGCCGCACGGGCGGCCTCGAAGACGTTGAGCGTCCCGTTGACGTTGATCTCGGTCACCGTCCGTGGCTGTTCGACGCTCGTCCGCACGCCGGCCTGTGCCGCCTGGTGGTAGATGACGTCCACGTCCGCGACCAGTGAGTCGACGAACGCCGCGTCGCGGACGTCGCCCTCCGCCAGTTCGTACGACCCCGCAGAGTCCTCCGCGAGCGCGCGACAGCGCTCGACGGTGTGTTCTTTGATCCCGGTGTGGTAGTACGGCTCGAAGTTGTCGAGGACGACCACGTCGTGACCGTCGCCGACGAACGCCTCCGCGATGTGACCGCCGATGAACCCCGCACCGCCCGTCACGAGAGCCTTCATGGGGGCAGTTCTGCGATCAGATGAAAAAACCTGCCGGCTTCCCGGGAGCGGTGGCTCCGGGAGCGGGTCGGTTGTGGAGGGCCGACGGGGGACAGTCCCGGCGAGCGGCCCACCGGACGGGCTGTGGATGGGACCCGCCGTCGCCGCGGCCAAGGGGTCGTTCGGCGCCGACGGGCGATAGCTGGCGGTCAGCTAAGCGTCTTACGTTCCCGCCGAGCTGATATATCCTTTCTGGCCCGAAACCGACCGCCACCCGAACGCCGAAGCCACCACCGCGACTGGGGGAGGTATGGACCACGAGGTCGACCGGGCGATCGAGGAGAACGGCGAGACGTACAGGGAGGCGTTGTACGACCTGCTCCGACAACCGAGCGTCAGCACGACCGGCGAGGGGATGGACGAGGCCACCGACCTGGTCGTCGAGACGGTCGAGCGGTTCGGGTTCGAGAGGGCCTCGAGGATCGAGACGGATCGGTACCCGGTCGTCTACGGCGAGTGGCGTTCCGATCCGGAGGCCCCGACCGTCCTCTTCTACGGCCACTACGACGTCCAGCCGCCAGGAGAGCACGAGGAGTGGGAGAGCCCGCCGTTCGAACCGACGGAGAGGGAGGGGAGCGTCTACGCACGGGGTGCCGGTGACAACAAGGGCCAGTTCGCAGCCCACCTCTTCGCGCTGCACGCACTGCTCGAGGCGGACGTCGTGCCGGAGGTGACCGTGAAGGTGCTGCTCGACGGCGGCGAGGAGAGCGGCAGCGCTGGACTCCGGAGCTACCTGGATTCGGGTGCCCAGGCGGTCGCCGACGCCGACCTGATCTACGTCGCCGACGGCCCGATGTTCGGCTCGGCGGGCGACGCCTCCTCGGGCGAGGGGGCCCGTGCCCAGCGACCGCTGCTCGCCTACGGCAACAAGGGCGTGCTCTCCTTTCAGCTCGACCTCCGGACGGCGAACACCGACCTCCACTCGGGGAACTTCGGCGGGCCGGTGCCGAACGCTGCGACCGAACTGGTCGACCTCCTCGCCTCGATGCGTTCGGGCGAGGAGATCGCGATCGACGGCTTTCACGAGGGGAGCGCGGTGACAGACGCGGATCGGGAGCTCGTCGCCCGCATCCCGACCGACGAGGCGGCGATCGAGGAGGAGCTCGATCTCACCCACCTCGCGACGGACAGACCGTACTACGAGCAGCTGTTGGTACACCCGACGCTCACGATCAACGGGCTCCGCTCGGGCTACGGGGGCGAGGGGATGAAGACCGTCCTGCCCTCGAGGGCGACGGCGAAGCTCGACTGTCGGCTCGTACCCGGTCAGGAGCCCGAACGGGTCTTCGAGCGAGTGCGAGCGCACGTCGAGCGCGAGCACTCCGACGTGGAGATCGAGAAGCAGGGGAGCTTCCCACCGATGAAGACGCCGATCGACACCCCCGCCTCAGACGTGGTCGCGGACGCGCTCACCTCCGTGTGGGGCGTCGAGCCGGTCGAGTTCCCCGTCCTCGGCGGGAGCCTGCCGGCAGCCTACTTCCGCGAGCTATCGACGCTCTCGGAGGTCCCGATCCTCGTCGTCCCGTACGCGAACCCGGATCAGGGCAATCACTCCCCGAACGAACACCTCGACCTGGAGTGTTTCGAGAACGGCGTCCGGACGAGCGCGCGTGTGATCGCCGGGCTCGGGGACGCTCTCGACGCCTGATCGCGTCACCGAAGCCGATTAGTCGGCGTCGGCGAAACGGGGAGTGTGAACCCCGCAGACTGGCGGACCTATCTCGTGACCCAGGCCTCGCTCTCGGGGGGGAGGTCCACGGAGGAGGTCGTCCGGGCCGCGATCGACGGCGGCGTCGACGTCGTACAGCTCCGCGAGAAGGACACGAGCGCGCGCGAGCGCTACGAACTCGGCTGCGGGCTGCGAGGGCTAACCGAGCGGGCCGGCGTCGATCTGATCGTCAACGACCGGATCGACATCGCGGAGGCCGTCGGGGCAGAGGGCGTCCACCTCGGTCAGAGCGACCTCCCCGTGTCGGTCGCCCGGGACCTGCTCGGTTCGGAGGCCACGATCGGCTGTTCGACCTCGACCGTCGCGGAGGCCGAGCGGGCGGAGGCCGAGGGGGCGGACTACCTCGGCGTCGGCGCGGTCTACGTCACGGAGTCGAAGGCGGTGCCCGAGGAGAACTCCGGGATCGGTCCCGAACGGGTGCGGGAGATAGCCGAGGTTGTCTCGATCCCGATCGTCGGCATCGGCGGGATCACCGCGGAGAACGCCCCCGAGGTCGTCGAGGCCGGCGCGTCGAGCGTCGCCGTCATCAGCGAGATCGCGGCCGCAGAGGACCCCGCCGGGGCGACCGAAGCGCTCTCCGAGGCCGTCCGGGACGGCGAGAGCCGGGCGTGAGACGGATCCCTGTCCGTGGTCAGCGGTGCGACCGTCGCCCGTCACGTTCACACCGGAACCGACGTCGTGCAGTCAGTAAGGGTGGCCACCACCGCACGGGCTAACGTGTGGGCCGACGGAGTCGACGCATGGCCGAGCACGTCCGGTACGAGGTCGAAGACGGTGCTGCAGTGGTCGGGATCGACCGTCCCGAGAAGCGAAACGCGCTGAGCGAGGCGTTGATCGACGAACTCACCCGCTCGATGGGGCGGGCGGTCGACGACGGCGTACGGGCGGTGATCCTCACCGGCGTCGGCGAGTCGTTCTCCGCCGGCTACGACCTGACGGAGTCCGGTGGCTCCGGCGAGGGGGTCGTGCCGACCGTCGAGGACGGCATCGATCGGGGTCGGCGCGTCCTGCCGCTGTTCACGACGATATTCGACCTCCCGATCCCGGTGATTGCGGCGGTGAACGGCCACGCGCTCGCGGGCGGCAGCGACCTCGCACTGACCTGCGATCTCACCATCGCGAGCGACCGGGCGACGTTCGGCTACCCCGGGATCCGGATGGGTGGGATGCCGCTCTCGCTGGTCTACCCCTTCGTGATCGGGCTCAAACACTCGCGCGAACTCCTCTACTCCGGGAAGACGATCGACGCGCAGGAGGCCGAGCGGATCGGGATGGTGAACCGGACGGTCCCGCACGACTCGCTCATGGAGGAGGCGTGGGCGGAGGTAGAGGCGATCGGGAAGACCCCGAGCGCGACCGTCCAGATCACGAAACACATGCTGAACGACGTGGCGGAGATGCAGGGCTATCGGCCCGCCGTTCGCACGAGCGGCTACCTCGCGACGCTCTCGCACCAGACGGAGCCCGGAAAGGAGTTCTTCGAGATCAGGGAGCGGGAGGGCATCAGCGCGGCGATCGAGTGGATGCACGGGACCGAGAAACCCTGACCGGCCCGCGAGGACCCTCGCCTCGTACTCCGAGGAGAGTTCGATCGCCCCCTCGCGCGCCCTCCGTGGCCCGGCCGGAGGACCGAATGGCCCGCCGGTGACGGGTCGTGGAACTGCGTCCGGTGGGCACGCCGACGGCGCGTGAGGACTCCCCGAAGACCTGTACGAGACGGTCGTAGGCTAGACGTTCGGAGAGTCGACCGACGCCGGCGGCGGTCGCGTCGCGTCCGCCGAGCCGGCCCGAGAGCGTGGATCTCACGCGTCGGTTCGTCTCGAGGAGCGAGTGATGGACCGTCCGCCGAACCCGTTCGGGAGGACCCCCTCGATCGGTACCGTATTACTCTCGGCGGGCCTCCCCAACCCTATGGAGCACAGAGAGGTCGACGCGGCGATCGAGGACGAGCTGGTGAGCGTCTGTCGGACCGTGATCGGCGACGAACTCCGGAGTATCAACTACTTCGACGAGGAGACCGTGGGGCAGGTCTACCTCCGCTCGGACTTAGAGCGCACGGCGGATCTCGTGGGGATCGCGGAGCTCGAACGCCTCGGGTTCCGGTCACAGGCGACCTACGAGGGGAGCCAGCTCGGGGAGTACCAGGCCACCGTCAGGATGTTCGACCACGGCTATCTCACGCGCGTGATCTACGGCCGTTCGGGCGTGTGGGTGACGACGGACAACCTCTCGATGGAACGGTTCGAGGAGCTCTCGTCCGCGCTGAAAGCGGTGCTCAGGGAGCTCGACGACGAGGAGTGAGCTACCGCTCCGGATCCGTCACGTAGAGCTCGTCGCCGACCGAGTAGAGGTAGCCGCGCTCGAGCAGCCGTTCGATGGCGTAGTCGGCGTCGCCCCGTTCGAGTCCGGTCTCCGCGAGCGAACCCCGTGCCTCCTCGATCGGGAGACCGCCATCGCGCGCGGCCGTTTCACGAGCGAGACGGTCGTACGTCTCCTCGATCCAGTCAGCCAGCGGTGAGCGGTCGTCGCCGGTCATCTCCTACTCGAGGGGTTGAACGCGGAGTGGGTTAACGCCATCGTGGCCCCCGTTCACACGAGACGGAGGACGATTCGGGACGCTGTCGGTGTCCCTCGTGTGGTACTCTCTGACAAGCCTTATTACGACGAGGGTCATACGGCCGGTTAGACCCACTCAGATGTCCGCACAGTCGAGATCACGCGGTACAGTCGACCTGTCACTGTCGCCCGACGAACACTGGACGCTCCACCACGTCCTGCTCCACCGGATCGACCGAGAACGCACCAGCGACGACCCGACCGGGATCGACCCGCCCGCGATCGCGGTCTACCAGGCGTTCGAGTCGATCGACGACGGCCGCACGGAGTTCACCGACGAGCAGCTGGAGGCGATGGCGGCCGTCCTCTCCGAGTACCACCACAGCACCTCCTGGTGGGAGGTCGAACGGTCCACGCTCGAGGCGCTCCTCCGAACGATCTCGGTGGAGCTCTGAGCGCGCCCCTCCGTCGCGACCACCACCGACCCCCGGGCCGCGGGTCGACCCCCGAAATGTAGTTCCCACAAAGGTTTTATTTGGAGAAAGAAAACGACGGTCGTGACCGCGACCGACGGCGGCGGGGAACCGATGCGAGAGCGGGTGAGTGCGCTCGCCCGTCGCTCCCCGCAGCAGTACGGTCTCCTCGAGGCGCACGTCGGTTCCATCGTGACGGCGATCGAACGGTGTGACAGACACTATCCGACCGCGAGACAGGTCTACGACGAGATCGACGACCCCTCGCTGGAGCCGACGACCGTCGGCTACCTCCTCACGATCCTGGCCGACCTCGGCGTGGTGGCGATCCACACGAAGAGCGGCGCGGCGAACCGCTACGACCTCACGCGGGTCCCGGACGGGGCACTCGCCGAGCTAGAGCGGCTGTTCGACGAGCGAAGCGAACGGGACTGAGCGCCTTACCGGGGCCCGCCAGTATTTCAGAGGGCGCGACCGAGAGGCACGTAGATGGAGAGAGCAGAACGAGACGGGCGGTTCGACCACCTGTTCACCGACACCGTCAGGGAGACCCTCGAGGACGACGCCTACGGTGCCTGGCGATCGGCCGCGGCAGAGGACGCGGTGCCGCTCGGCCTCGGCTTCCCCTATCCGGAGTCGTTCCCGAACGACGAGCTGGTGGAAGCGGCGGCGGCGATCTTCGAGACCGAAGGCGACGTCGCCCTCCAGTACGGCGGCGGTGAGTACGCGGATCACCTGGAAGAGTTCGTGGCGGAGCGCGCTCGCGAACGGGGGATCGACTGTACGGAGGGAGAGCTGCTCCTCACCAACGGGGCGACGCACGCGATCGACGCGATCTGCCGGACCTTCCTCGAGCCCGGAGAGCGCGTCGTCGTCGAGGCACCGACGTTCATGGGCGCGCTGAGCGTCTTTCGCAACTACGGCGTCGAGATCACCGGGATCGACGTGGACCGGGACGGACTCGACGTGGACGCGCTCGGGGCCGAACTGGAGTCGCGTCGCCGACGGAACGAGGCGCTCCCGACCCTCGTCTACACCATCGCGAACTTCCAGAACCCGACGGGGACGACGCTCTCGGGTGAGCGCCGGCACGCACTGCTCGACCTCGCCTCGGAGTACGATTTCGTGATCCTCGAGGACGACGCCTACGGCGAGTTACGCTTCGACGGGGAGGTACTCCCGACGCTCTCGGAGCTCGACGACGAGGGGCGGGTGATCCACGTCGGGACGTTCTCGAAGACGATCGCACCGGGAGTGCGAACCGGCTGGGTGATCGGTCACGAGGAGATCGTGAGGGAGATCCGTGGGGTCGCCGCCGGCGGGGCGAACACGTTCACCCGAGGGGTGCTCGGGCGGTACTGCGCCGAGGGCCACCTCGACCATGCGGTTCCGGAGCTTCGCCGGGCCTACGAGCGTAGGCGCGACCACCTGCTTCGCTGTCTGGAGGCGTCGATGCCCGACGAGGTGGTCTGGACCGAACCGGACGGCGGGTTCTTCGTCTGGGTCGAACTCCCCTCCGGGATCGACACCGAGGAGCTGCTCCCCAGAGCGGCCGAGGAGGGCGTCGTCTACCTGCCGGGGTCGATGTTCTACCCCGGCGATCGGGGCGGAAACGGGCTTCGACTCTCGTTCAGCCAGGCACCCCCCGAGGAGATGGAGCGGGGGATCGAGGCGCTCGCCCGTACGGTCCGGAGCGCGCTGCCAGCGGAGTGACCCGCGGTCAGACGTAGCCGAGGAGCGTGCCACCGAGGACGAGTATCCAGAGCACCGACCCCAGGACGAGCATGTCGTTGAACCGGTTCTCGCGTGTCGCACGCCTGGCAGCCCCGCCCGCGATCAGGCCGAGCGCGACGACGACGAGCATCCGCTGGCCGACGACGTCGACGGGGAGCGAGTCGACGCCGACGATCCCGTAGTCGAGCCAGACGGCGACCGAGAGCGAGAGCGAGGCGACGACCGCCGCGTCGATCCTCCGCTCGAGCCCGGCGGCGATAACGTACGTGGCGACCGGGATGCCGAGCGCGATGACTGGGTAGAGCAGGGCGGCGATAGCGTGCATCGACAGCGCGTCGACGTGGCGTTCGAGCACGATACCCGTGACACGGACCCCCAGGAAGAGGGCGATGATCGTCGCCGCGAGCAGCAGGTGACGGGCCTCGATCCGATCGGCGACCGCTTCGACCCGTGCACGGTCGGCCTCGGTGAGGTGGCCGTACGGCCAGTCGCCGCCCCGGCGCGACGCTCCGAGTCCGGTCGCGAGCCCGAGCAGCCCGGGGACGACCAGCGTCCCGACGAGGTCGACGAGCGTCGCCCAGCCGTCGGCGTCGGAGGGCCCCGAGTTCTCCAGGTTGATCCGGGTCACGTCGGACTGGTTGTCCACCTGGGGCAGCGACATGAAGTCGCGCTCGATGGCGAGCTGGGCGGCCTCGACGCCGTCGACGCGGTGGCGGAGGGTGAACCAGTCGAAGTGTTCGGTGTGAGCCTGCATGGCGACCCACCGGTCGCCCTCGTTCGGCGCCTCGTAGAGACGGATGTGCATCCGGTGGCCGTAGTAGTCGCCGTCCTCGAGCTGGAGCGTCTCCCTCGTCCACTGGCCCTCGCCGTCGCCAGGGTCGACGTAGGCGTATCTCGTCGTCCCCGCGGCCTCGCCCCACTCGGTTCCGGTCGCGTGGTGGCCCTCGTCCGCGAGGAACGAGTAGGTCCCGGGTTCGGCGTCCTCGTGTTCTTCGTCGAGCTCCTCCCAGTCGGTCTCGCCCTCCTCGGTCAGGAGACGGACGACCTCGTCGGTCTCGCCGCGGACGACGACGTTGATCGGGCTCCGCTTCTCGAACGACTCCGCCGCGTTCAGGTACGCCCAGAACGCGCTCTCGGAGTCGTCGAACTGAACCACGTCGGGCCCCTCGTCCTCCTCGGGGAGCACGTCGCTCGTGGAGGGGGAGGTGAACAGCGAGGGACCGCCGACGAACGCGAACGCGATGGCGACCAGCACGAGGCCGACGACGACGGAGCGACGCATCTCTCGGCGGTTCTGTGGTACGGAGTATAGAGAGTGTCGGTTCGAGGGCGCTCAGCCCGTCGAACTCAGTCGTCCGCGGGAGCCGGTGCGGCGGGCGACGTGGCCCTCTCCGGTGGTATCGAGGGCGTCGGGTGGTCCCGACGGGCGCGGACGAACAGCGCGTGGGCCATGATTCCGATAGCGATCGTCGCACCCACGGGGACGGCGATCGAGAGGCTGACACCACCCAGTGCGAGCGGACCCGAGACCCCGAACAGGGTCAGGGGGATGAACAGGAGGACGAGATCGTGATATTCAGTCATACTAATTACCTTGTATGTGGATTAGTCACTTAGTTCTTGCGTCAGAGATCCGTGTGGGAGACTGTTCAGTCAGGTGTGATGTACCCGGCGGCAGTGCGTAACTTATTCGTACCTTTTATTTCAGTACGGCGGAGTGAATCGAGCCGGCGTCCCGACGCCGGACGGTGGCCCTCTCGTCCGTTCGTGGGGTAGCCCGCGTCATCGGAGTGTATTAAACGGGACGGGCCGATAGCCGATCTATGTCCGTCGAACGCGGAGGGTCGACCCTCCGGCGGCACCCACAGGTCACCGCTCGCGCCGAACCGACCGGTCCGTCGGGCCTGCCATGACGCTCGATCAGCTCAGGGACGTCTCCGACCGTGCGATCGTCCCGTTCGTCTCGGTCGCAACGCGGCTCGGACTCAGCCCGAACGCCGTCACGACGATCGCGTTCGGAATCGCCGTCGTCGCGAGCGTCATGCTCTACCTCGGCGGCTCCGATCCGCGGTGGTACCTCCCAGCCGGCCTGCTCGTCCTCCTGAGCGGGCTGCTCGACGTGCTCGACGGCGCGCTCGCACGCGAGACCGGGACCGCCTCCGAGGCGGGTGACTTCCTCGATCACGTCCTCGACCGGTACGGCGACGTCGTCATCCTCGCGGGACTCACGCTCGGCGTCGAACAGTACGTCCTCGGTCTGCTCGCGATCACCGGCGTCCTGCTGACGGCGTATCTGGGGACACAGGCCCAGGCGGTCGGCCTGGGGCGGATCTACGGCGGTCTGCTGGGGAGGGCGGACATCCTCGTCCTCGTAGGGCTCACGAGCGTCGTCGCGACGTGGGTTCGCGGCGAACTCTTCGGGCTCACCGTCGTCGGCCTGTTGCTCGCCGTCTTCGCCGTCGTGAGCCACGTGACTGCGCTCCAGCGGTTCGTCTGGGCCTGGCGCGACCTCACCTGATCCCCGTCCGATACGATCAGGCTCGGTTGGCGGCCCGTATCCGAGGGGTATAGCGCGACACTAAAGCGGTTCAGTGGGCGTGAGATCGGAATTAAGTACCGCGTAAGTATGTGGCGAGGGAGTCATCAATCTCCTATGAAACGCCGTGCCCTCCTCTCGACCGCAGGCGTCGGCATTCTCGGTATCGCAGGGTGTGTCGCGGAGGACGCCGGATCGGGATCGAACGGCGACGGTAGCGACGACGACGGGGCGGACGAGACCCCGACCGAGCCACCGGAAGAGGACGACGAGGGAAGTGACGACGACGAGGGAAGTGACGACGACGAGGGAAGTGACGACGGCGACAGCGACGACGAGTTCGAAGAGGAAGGCGACGACGACGGCGCGGCCGACGACGAGGAACTCGGCGACGGCGACGGCGGCGAGACGGACAACACC
>SKWB01000005.1 GCA_007129135.1 Halococcaceae archaeon
GGCGGTGACGTAGGTGACGTCCCCGCGCGGCTCGACCACCGTCACGACGAGTTCGACGTCGGCCTCCTCGTCGGTCGCCACCCGGACGTCCTCCGGGCGGATGCCGAGCGCGACCGTCCGCTCGGGCGACACCGCCTCGCGGGCGTCGGACGGGAGCCGGTAGTCGAACGGTTCGGTCCGGAGAACCCCGTCCTCGACGGTCCCGTCGAAGGCGTTCATGCTCGGCGAGCCGATGAACGAGGCGACGAACCGGTTGGCCGGCCGGTGATAACACCCGAGCGGCGTGTCGAACTGCTGGAGGCGGCCAGCGTCGAGGATCGCGATGCGGTCGCCCATCGTCATCGCCTCGGTCTGGTTGTGGGTGACGTAGATCGTCGTGACGTCCAGTTCGCGCTGGAGCCGGAGGATCTCGGTGCGCATCCGGTCCCTGAGCTTCGCGTCGAGGTTACTGAGCGGCTCGTCCATCAGGAAGACGTCGGGGTCGCGGACGATGGCCCGCCCCAGCGCGACGCGCTGTTGCTGGCCGCCGGACATCTCGCTCGGGTGGTTCCCCAGGAGGTCCTCGATGCCCATCATCGCGGCGGTCTCGTCGACGCGCCCGTCGATCTCCCCGTCGGAGAGGTCGGTCCGCATCCTGAGCCCGAACGCCATGTTCTCCCGTGCGGTCATGTGCGGGTAGAGCGCGTAGTCCTGGAACACCATCGCGACGTCGCGTTTGCGTGCGGGCAGATCGGTGACGTCGACGCCGTCGATCCGGATCTCCCCCTCGGTGACGTCCTCCAGACCGGCGACACACCGCAACGTCGTCGACTTGCCGCACCCGGAGGGACCGACCACGGTGACGAGCTCCCCCGGCTCCACCTCGAGGTCGAGCGAGTCGACCGCGGTGACGCCGCCCTCCTGACCCTCGTAGCGCTTCGTGAGGCCTGCGATCTCGAGGCGGCTGCTCATGGTCGGCGTTCGAAGGAGGTCGGCATAAGTTCCGCGGTGATCACCGGCTCGCGGACGGAAACTGTCCGGTTCGCCGGATGGGCGGGCGACGGTTCGCGAGTCGACTCGCGAGTCGACGCGGTCGGTCGCGAGAGCGATACACGTAAATGGTGGTGGGTGTACGCCTGGTGTAATGGGCCGCATCGAGGCGGTACACGCCCGGTACCGGACGCTGGCGGAGAGACTCCACCCCTGGCACTGGTTCGTCCCGCTGAGCCTCTTTTACCTCCCCTTCCTCGCGGCACCGATCGCCGCGATATTCGTCCTCAGCCTCTTCGACTGGAGCGGCTCGCCCACGTTCGTCGGTCTCGCCCACTACGAGGCGATCCTCCTGAGCGGGCTCTTCTACCACGTGCTCGGCAACACGGTCTACTACACCCTCGGCAACACCGTCCTGACCGTCGGCGGGGGGCTCGTGCTCGCGCTCTCGATCCAGGGCGCCTACCGTCGAGCGCGGCCGCTCCTCCAGACCGTCTACCTGCTGCCGTACGCGATCATGCCGGTGGGCGTCGGCCTCATCTGGGCGCTGATGTACCACCCGAGCGTCGGCAGCGTCAACACGCTGATCGGGATGCTGGGATTCGACGCCCAGCCGCTGTGGCTCGGCGACTCCTCGCTCGTGATGCCGAGCATCATCCTCGCCGGCTCCTGGCAGTCGGTGGGCTTCTACACGGTCATCTGGCTCGTGGGGCTGGCGAGCATCGACGAGCGCTACTACGAGGCCGCGCGCGTCGACGGCGCGGGTCCGGTCGCCCAGTTCCGCTACGTCACGCTCCCGCTCCTGAAGCCGATCGGGCTCTTCCTGCTCGTCATCTCGATCATCACCTCGCTTCGGATCTTCGGGCTCGTCTGGATCATGACCCGCGGCGGTCCCAGCCAGGCCTCCGAGGTGATGGTGACCTGGATGTACCGCGTCGCGTTCATCCACAACGACCTCGGCCGCGCCGCGGCGATCGGCGTGATCCTCTTCGTCATCTCGATGGTCGTCGCGGTCGTCCTGATGCGGACGTTCGACGTCGGGGAGGGGGGTCGCTGACGTGGCGACGAGCACCCTCGACCGGACGGTGACGGAACTGCGCGAGACCACCGGTGTGGTCTACCGGCTGCTCGTCGGCTTCCGGACGTTCTTCCTCACGGTCTTCGGCGCGACGGTCGCCGGGCTGTTGCTGTTCCCGCTGTACATCGTCTTCTCGATGGCGCTCAAACCATCCCACGAGTTCTTCGCCGACCCGCTGGGCCCGCCCTCGGAGCTCCACCTCGAGAACTTCGTCACCGCCTGGACGACCGGCGGCTTCTCGACGTACGTCCTCAACAGCGTCGTCGTGGTCACGGTCAGCCTCCTCCTGCTCGTGCTCATCTCGTCGCTGGCCGCCTACGCGCTCGTCGAGTTCGACGTCCCCTGGAAGAACCTCGCGCTGCTCGCGATCATCGCGGGATTCATGGTCCCGCCGGAGGTGCTGATCGCCCCGCTGTTCGCGCTGATGGAGGCGCTCGGCTGGCGCAACGCCTACCGGTCGGTGATCGTCGTCTACGTCGCCTTCGGCGTCCCCTTCTCCGTGTTCTTCATCCGGCAGTACTTCACCACGCTCCCGGGGTCGCTCGCGGAGGCGGCCCGACTCGACGGCTGCACCGAACTGCAGGTGTTCTCGCGGATCTACCTCCCGATGTCGATCCCGGCGATCACGACGGTCACCGTCTTCCAGTTCGTCCTCTACTGGAACGAGTTCCTCTACGCGATCGTCTTCCTCACCCAGGACTCGATGCGGACCGCGCCCGCCGGCCTGCTCGCGTTCCAGGGTGCCCACGAGACCGATTACACGCTCTTGGCCGCGGGCGTCATCATCGCGGCGATCCCGTCGGTGATCGTCTTCATCGCCTTCCGCAACTCCTTCGTCCGCGGGTTCACGATGGGCCGGGTCTGATACGGACCGTTGTATCGTGTTATCGGTCATCGTCCGACCGATCGACGAATCACCGGTACGGGACTACAACGGTCCGTTCGAGGCGTCGCTACCCTGAGGCTACGTGTGCTGCTCCTGTGCGGACTCGAGTGCCTCCTGGGCGTCGTCGAGGACCTCCTGAGGCGTTGCGTCGCCCTCGAGCATCGACTGGCCGCCGTCCCGGAGCGCCTCGCCGAACGCCGGCAGCAGGATGACGTCGGTTCGCCAGGCCTGGACGTTCTCCTCGGCGGTGAGGTCGGCGTGCATCGCCTCCTGGACCGGGCCGGCGGTCGGGGGGACGTCCTCGTGGGAGGGGATGCGGTCCATGTGCTCGGCGCGGAACTCGGCGGTCTCCTCGCTCATGTAGAAGTCGAGCCACTCGATCGCCTCGTCGAGCAGGCCCTGCTCCTCGGCGGTCGAGGAGATCGAGTAGGCGCCGACGTTGAACCCGAGCAGCTCGTGTCTGCCCTCCTCGTAGACGTCCGGCCGGTAGGGCCACCACATGTAGTCCCAGCCCTCGCCCATCGGGCCGAGGTCGTCGGGATCGGAGACGGCGTCCCAGAGGTAGCCGATCCAGATGCCGTCGCTCATGAACGCGGCCTCGTTCTGGAAGAAGTACGTCTGGCCCTCGTCCTCGTCGAGCGCGAGCGTGTCGTCGTTGATGAACTCCCGCTGCCACCAGTCCTCGAAGATGCCGAGCGCGTCGACGAACTCCTCGTCGTTGATCTGCCGGTCGGTCTCGGGATCGAGCACGTCGAAGACCTCCTCGTGACCGACCGTCTTGTTCACCGCGAAGCTCATCATGTACGGGATGTGGCCGCCGACGCGGTTGCCCAGCGCGAGCGGCGTGTAACCGGCGTCGAGGACGTCCTCGCAGATCCCCTCGAACTCCTCGAGGGTGACGTCGTTCGCGTGTCGCAGCCGTTCGTAGTCGACGCCCGCCTCCTCCAGGACCGGGACGTTGAACCACAGCGGCAGCCCGCTCATGTAGTGGGGGATGCCGTAGACCTCGCCGGAGCCGAACCGGAGCAAGTTGCCATCCTCGAACTGCCAGCCGGTGACGTCGCGGGTCTCGACCAACGATTCGTCGACGTGGTTGTCGAGGGGCAGCAGGTGGCCCTCGGAGATGAACGTCCCGATCTCGCCGGGCCCGCCCATCGTCTCGCTGACGACCGGCCCGTCGCTCGCGCCGACGATCGTCGGCCCCTGCGTGCGCCACTCCTCGATGCTGATCGACTGGTGTTCGACCTCGATCCCCGTCTCCTCTTCGAACTCCTCGATGAGGTAGTTCAACACCATCTCGATGCCGACCGGCTCGTCGTGTTCGGTGGGATCGCCCTCCTCTAACCCCTCGTAAGTCATCAGGGTGAGCGCGTCCTCGGGCGTGTCGCCGTCGTCGCCGTCGTCGGGCTCCTCGCCGGGTACGTCGTCGGCGTCGTCGCCGTCGAGACAACCCGCGATCACGATCCCGCCCGCTGCCGCCGACGCGGCGAGGAACCGCCGGCGGTCGACCGTCCGCTCGTCTCGCGTTTCTCCCCTGGGTCCGGGTGTCATACCCGACCCTCCCCAGCCCGCGATATTAAATCCCTCCATCCAGCGGACGTTTCCTCCCACCCAACGGCCGTCACCACGCCGTCGGAGGTCTCCTACTGTCGGCCGTACGTCGTTCACGGGTACCGACCAGCCGTGGTGTCGAGGGTCTTCACA
>SKWB01000242.1 GCA_007129135.1 Halococcaceae archaeon
AGCGACGACGAGTTCGAAGAGGAAGGCGACGACGACGGCGCGGCCGACGACGAGGAACTCGGCGACGGCGACGGCGGCGAGACGGACAACACCCCCTCGGGCAGCGCGGCCGCACGCGACGTGATGAGCCAGCCCCGCATGGGCGATCCCGCCGAAGCCACCGCGACGATCGTCGAGTTCTCCGACCCCGCCTGCGACGTCTGTGCGTCCTTTCACTCGCGCACCTTCCCCTCGCTCGTCGAGGAGCTGGTCGAGCCGGGTGACGCCGCCTACGTCTGCCGGGTCTACCCCACCGGCAGCGGCATCTGGCCGGAGGTCGCCTCGAAGGCGCTGCTCGCGACCTGGGACCAGCAGGAAGAGGTCTTCTGGGATCTCCTTCACTTCTACTTCGAGAACCAGAACTCGCTCAACCGGAACGACGTCGACGACGAGACCCGAGGCTTCCTCGCGGAGTTCGACGGCGTCGACGGCGACGAGGTGGTGAGCGCGGCGAGAGACGGCGAGTACGACGACGCGTTCGAGGTGAACGTCAGCGCGGGCCAGAACGCCGGCACCGGCCGGACGACCCCGACGTTCTACCTCTTTCGCGACGGCCAGTACGTCACCCGCGTGACCGGCCACCAGAACGTCCGCGTCTTCAGGCGCGCCCTGGAGCTCTGAGAGCCGTGTCGACGACCTCCTGGCTCCCCACTCGAGCGGCGGACTGGCGGATCGCCGGGCGCGCGGTCGGCCTCGTGCTCACCGTTCCGCTCTACGCCGCGCTCGCTCTCGTCTCCGGACTGCTCGGCCTCACGACGCTCGTCGTCGCCGAGAACGTTCCCCTGGTCCGGGATCTCGTCATATCGGGGCCGTTGCCGATGGACGCCCGGATCGACCTCTTTACGTCGCTCTTCCCGTTCGTCGGGGGGATGACCGACCCGTTCGCGGAGTCGATCCTGCTGGTGATGAGCGCGCTGATGGGGGTGAACCTCGCGATGCTCGTCTACCACCTCCGAGAACACGACGTCTCGCTCCGGGGTGGGTCGGGGAGCTTCGGCGCGGTGGCACTCGGCGCGCTCGGCGCGGGCTGTGCCGCCTGCGGATCCGTGCTCCTGATGGGGGTATTGGGGCTGTTCGGGGCGACGGGGCTCGTCGCGCTGATGCCCTACGGTGGCTACGAGCTGACGGTGCTGGCGGTCGCGGCGTTGCTGCTCTCGACGGTCTGGCTCGCGAAGGGGATGCGCGGCGGGGAGATCCGCGGCTGCCCCGTCGACCCGCGATAGCTGGGTGGGCCAAACTATATGACCGTCATCGACGAGTGACGAACGACTACGATGGAGTATCCAGACCCGAGCCACGAACCCCGGCTCCTCGTCTCACCCGGGAAGGTCGCGATAGGGAGGGGAGCGATCGAGCACGCCGGCGAGTACGCCTCGTTGTACGGAGAACGGGCGCTCGTCGTCGCCACGGAGCAGATCTTCGAGATCCACGGCGACCGCCTCCTCTCCGTCCTCGACGACGCGGGCGTAGAGGTCGTCACGTACACCGAGGTACAGCCGGATCCGACCGTCGAGAACATCGAGGCGGCCCACGAGCGCTGGGAGACCGAAGGGTGTGACGTGATCGTCACCCTGGGTGGAGGGTCGTCGATCGACGCCGGCAAGGGCGTCGGCATCCTCGCGACGAACGAGGGGAAGATCCGCGACTTCGGCGTCGACCGCGCGGGCTACGAGGGCGTTCCGAACCCGACGCCGCCGTTGATCGCGGTGAACACCACCACCGGAACCGGCAGCGAGGCGACCCGGTCGGTCGTCGTCACCGACGAGGCGAGCGCGACGAAGTTCCTCATCGTCTCCCGGAACGTCGTCCCCGACGTCGCGATCGAGGACCCCGAACTCGTCCGCACCCTCCCGAGGAGCCACACCGCGTTCACAGGGATCGACGCGCTCACGCACGCGATCGAGGCGTTCGTCTCCGTGAAGGCCTACGGCGTCTCCGACGACTTCGCGCGCAATGCCATCCGCAGGATCGCCGACTCCTTCGCGAAGTCGTGGGCGAACGGGGACGACCTCGAGGCGAGGACCGAGATGCTCGTCGCCCAGCTCCAGGCGGGCCAAGCCTTCACGAACTCGTCTGTCGCACTGGTCCACGGCATGGCCCGCCCGCTCGGCGCCCAGCTCCACCTCCCACACGGCCTCGCGAACGCGATCCTGTTGCCCTACGTGATGGAGTTCTCGGCGATGGCCGCGCCGGAGAAGTACGCGGAGGTCGCCCGGATCTTCGAGATCGCGGGCGAGGAGACGCCGGACAGGGTCGCCGCGGACCTCGCGAGCGAGGCAGTGCTCGACCTCTGTGAGGACGTGAGCCTCACCTCCTATCTCGACGAGTTCGGCGAGATACCCTCCAGAGAGGAGTACCTGGAGGTCGTCCCGAAGATGGCCCAGGACGCGCTGGACTCCGGCTCGCCCGACAACAACCCGCGGAAGCCGACGAAAGGAGAGATCGAGGCGCTGTTCACCGAGGTCTACGACGACGCGCTCGATCCGGAAGGGCCCCGGCGGTCCTAGCCGAGAGCGGCTGTCCGGAGGGCTCTATACGATATCGCCCGTCGAACAGTGCGGACAGGGGTCGATACGGAGGAGCTTTCCACAGTCCTCACAGTACCACATCGGGTACTGGCGGTCGGGGTGGTTCGACGCTGCCATGGTAGGGCCACGCACGACCGTCGTATAAACGAGCGCCTTCCGGCGAAAGTGGTTCGAAGGGTCAGTTGCGTCGCCGGTCGTCGCCGCGGCCGACGATCCAGTGGAGTTCGGCGACCCGCTGGCGGGTCAGGTCGCCCTCGCCGTCCTCGCCGATGCCTGTCGAGATCGGTTCGAGTTCCTCGAGCCGTCGTCGGGGGTCCTCGCCCGCGAGCGTCCGCGAGAGTTCGTCGGCGCGCACGTCGAGTCGGGTGAGGTTCTCCTCGGACAGGTCGAACTCGCTCACTCGCTCCGCCCGGCGTCGGTGGTCGTCGATACGGTCGTGAAGCTCCTCGGAGCTTCGAAACGCGGAGAGGGCCTGCATGGGAAATAGTACTCTCCCACGAGTTAAGAAGGTCTCGGTGGCGGCGGGTCTCACGGAACGGATCGCGGAACAAGAGCTCCCGATCGAACGAGCGAGGGGGCCTTCTCGCCGTTCGATCCGCGTCGGTAGAGTTATTCGAACACGTGAGAGCAACGACGGATGGGCCGTATCGAGTTCGACGTCGAGGGAACCGTCCTCGCTGGCGACCTCCTCCCGGAGGAAGCACCCGAGTCAGTCGCCGCGCTCCTCGACCTCCTGCCCCACGAATCGACGCTCAAACACGTCCGCTGGAGCGGTCACGCGACCTGGGTGAACATCGACGAGGTCGACCTGCCGGAGATCCCGCGGGAGAACCACACCGTCTACCCATCACGGGGGGACGTCCTGCTCTATCCGGGCTACCGGAACGAACAGGAGATACTGCTGGCCTGCGGGCCGACCTGTTTCAAGAGCCCGGCGGGCGAACTCGCGGGCAACCACGTCGCGACGCTCGAGGCGACCCGGGAGGAGCTGCGGGCGCTCGAAGAGGCCACGCTCGACGAGGGTGCGAAGGCGATCACGATCCGCGAGGGATAGAACTCCGGCAAGCGCGACGGAGAACCGTCACGTCCTTGCGGGCGCCCGACGAGGTCTAGACGAACCTCCTCCATGGCCGAGGCGACCTGGCGGTACCGGCACACCGTCCTCACGCTCTGTACGCTCGCGCTGTTCGCGACGATGGTCGCGCGGCTGGCGATCAGCCCGCTCGTCCCCGCGATCACCGCGGAGTTCGGCGTCTCGAACGCGGTCGTCGGCCTCGCGCTCACCGGGATGTGGCTGACCTACGGCCTCGCGCAGTACCCGAGCGGCGTGCTCGCCGACCGCTACGGCGAGCGCCCGGTGATCCTCGTCGCCGTCTTCGGGACCGCGCTCGGGAGCCTCCTGATCGCGCTCGCCCCCGTGTTCGTCCTCTTCGCGCTCGCGACGGTCGTCCTCGGGGCGCTCGCGGGGCTGCACTTCAGCGTCGCCACCACGCTCCTCACCCGGACCTACGACGACGTCGGCACCGCGATCGGACTCCACACCCTCGGGGGCACCGGTGGGGGGCTGCTCGCGCCGATCCTCGCCGCCTGGATCGGCGCGCGCTACGGCTGGCGACTCGGCGTCGCCATCGGCGTGGTCGTCGCTGTGCCGGTCTTCGTCCTCTTCGCGTGGAAGATCCGCCCGACCGAGCCGCGACGACCCGACCTCCGGGTCCGAGAGCAGTTCCGACTCGAGCCGCTCAGACGGACCCTCTCGCGGCCGGAGATCGCGTTCACCGTCCTGATCGCCGTGATCATCACCTTCGTCTGGCAGGGACTGGCCTCGTTCCTCCCCACCTTCCTGATCGACCACCACGGCCAGTCGGGAACGCTCGCGGCGACCGTCTTCTCGGTGTTCTTCGTCGTTCAGGGCGTCGCGCAGGTCGGCGTCGGCTCCGTCTCGGACACCTACGGCCGCGACCCGGTGACGCTCGTCTGTCTGGGCCTCGCCGCCGTCGGCCTCCTCGGCCTCGTCTCCGCACCGGGACTGGCGTGGATCGTCGTCGCCG
>SKWB01000258.1 GCA_007129135.1 Halococcaceae archaeon
ACGACTCCGTCTCGGAGTGCGTCTCTCCGACGCTCGTGACGAGTACGGGGACGGTGACGAGGGTCTTGACGCGCTCGGTGATGCTTCCGAGCAGTGCCCGTTTGACGCCTCGATGGCCCCGGCTTCCCATGACGATCAGGTCGATCTCCTCGTTTTCCACGTAGTCGGCGATCGCCCGAGCGGGGTCCCCCGGAACGACGTGGCCGACGGTATCGACACCTCGGGCGTCCGCCTCGGACCTGACGACACGGATCGCGTCCTCTCCGATCTCGGTGAGGGCCTCCATCTCGCTGAACTGATCGGTCCCGACCTGGTCGAACCGCTGTCCGCCCTGGTTCTGATCCGGCTGACTGGCGTCGACGACGTGCAGCACGTGGACCACCGCCTCGAAACGGTCGGCGATCGCGAGGCAGTGGTCGATCGCCGACTCGGCGGTGTCGCTCCCGTCGGTCGGCAAGAGGATCCGCTGGTACATGCGACTCCGTCGATTCGAATGATAATATATGTGGGTGTCCGTTCGCGGCGGTGCCCCCTCGGCAGGAAGCCCGTCGGATCCCCGCGACGAACCCTCCGAACGGGGAGCGAGCACCGATAGGTACGGTTCGCGTAAAAAGGGTGATGCTAATCGGGATACCGTCCGTCTGCCCCGGCTCGGCTCGCAGTCTCGTCCGCTTCGCCTCTCGCCCCCGAACTGTTTTGATCGTCCCACCCAGGGATCGAGGTATGACACGCCTCTCCCGACGGACGTTCGGCCTCGGCGCGCTCTGTGCGATCGGCGCGTCACTCGCGGGTACGGTCGCCATCGCGGACGACGATAGCGACCCCGATCGCGAAGCGCTCGACCCGGTCGAGGTCGACCGACGGGAAGTCGAGATCGACCCGAACGACGTGGACGGCGAGGTCGACCCGAACGACGTGGACGGCGAGGTCGACCCGGACGACGCGGACGGGGAGGAGCTCGCCGCGCTGATTCGAGACAGTCACGATTCTCGATGTCTCTGTTCGGTCTGCTCAGGCGGCGCTTTGTAGCGACAGACGTCCGACCTCGACGGAGTGCTGATCGTCGGCTGGCAAAATACTATTTCGTACTATGTTTTAGCAGAAGGTTTTTTCTCCGGTCGGAACCAATGTCGTCCTAATGACTGCCGACCACGGTGACCCGACCGGTCCCACAGAGCTAGAGGGGGAGGTGGCGGGAGACGCCACGCGTAAGGCGATTCCGTCGGTCACCGTCGGGGGCTACACGTGGGCCGAGTTCATGACCGACCACGGGTACGCGGAGGAGATCGACTCGCTCTACGGGGAGCGCAACGAATCGGGTGCGGGGGGAGTGCCGAGCGGTTCGGACTGGGATCGCGTCTCGTTCGACCCCGAAACCTACCTCGGCTGTCACCCGGACTCGCTCCCGGAGAGGCTCTCGGGGGCCGCTACGGTCGCGGCGGAGCGCTGGCTGGAGGCGCTTCGCTACATGGACCCGGCGTTCGTCCCCGTCACGAAGGGGATCTACACCTGGGAGCACCTCAGAAAGGAGTTCTACTACACCGACGAGGGGCAGCCCCCACGGGACGAGGAGGGTCGCGTCGTACCGTTCGACCCGACCGAGTATCTCGGGTTTCCGCCGGAGGAGACCGCCGGGGTGTGCTCGAACGGGGAGAACGTCGCCACGGCGCTCGCGGCGGTCGTCGAGGAACGGACGGTCAACGTTCGGGAGGAGATAGACGAGGACGCCTTCTTCGCGGGAGCGGGGGAGGGGACGACGATCACGAACCGGTACGACCTGGAGAAGGCGGTCCCCCTGTCGAAGAAGTCGCACTTCCACGAGGTCGATCGCTACTGGGTGAACAAGCCCTACGCGTTCGTCGTCATCTTCCACTCGAAGAAGGAGAACGAGAAGAAGTACTACCTGATCGAGCCACAC
This sequence comes from Halococcaceae archaeon, assembly GCA_007129135.1. Taxonomy (GTDB): domain Archaea; phylum Halobacteriota; class Halobacteria; order Halobacteriales; family Halalkalicoccaceae; genus Natronorarus. Next base: position 1,919 of record SKWB01000258.1, read on the forward strand.
CTCACGCCGATCGAGGCGGAGTTGCTGGAGTTCCTCACGGGGAAACTGCGGACGGCGATCAAGTACGCCGGCGACGAAGTCGTCGTCCGGGGCAGCGAGGAGGAACGCCGCGGCGTGATCGACCGCGAGACACGCCGGCTGCTCGATCGGTACGACCTCCTCGTAGAGGACACGGGGACGATCGGCGACCGGGTTCGGGACGTCTTCGGTGAGGAGGACGGGAGCGTGGTGGAGCGACTCAAGCGCCTCGTCGCCGGCGAGGAGCGCTCAGACGACCGGCACCCGGTCGTGGCGGAGCCGGCCCGACCGGAGCCGGCGTTGATCGAGGAGGACGCAGAGACGCTTATGCCCGCACAGATCGAGAAACTGCTCTATCGACTCAAGCGCGACTTCATCGGCTACCAGCGGATAGACGGGATCAAGAACGACATCAACGTCGAGGACATCTCTTGTGACGGCTACAACTCCCCGGTCTTCGTCTACCACGGCGAGTACGAACAGGTCATCACGAACGTCTTTCACGGACAGGAGACGCTCGACGACTTCGTCGTCAAACTCGCCCAGCGCTCCGGGAAGGGGATCAGCAAACGCCAGCCGCAGGTCGACGCGACGCTGCCCGACGGCTCGCGAGCACAGCTCACCCTCGGACGGGAGGTCTCCGACCACGGGACGAACTACACGATCCGGCAGTTCAAGGACGTCCCGTTCACCCCCGTCGACCTCATCTGCTGGCACACGTTCAGTCTGGAGGAGATGGCGTTCCTCTGGCTCTGTATCGAGAACAACAAGAGCCTGATCTTCGCGGGCGGGACCGCCTCCGGGAAGACGACGTCGCTCAACGCCGTCAGCCTGTTCATCCCCTCGAAGTCGAAGATCGTCTCGATCGAGGACACCCGCGAGGTCGAACTCCCCCAGCGCAACTGGATCGCGAGCGTCACCCGCGCCTCGTTCTCCGCGGACGACGGCGGCGGCGTCGACGAGTTCGACCTACTCGAGGCCGCGCTGCGACAGCGACCCGAGTACATCATTATGGGCGAGATCCGTGGCGAGGAGGGCCGAACCGCCTTCCAGGTTATGTCGACCGGTCACACCACCTACACCACGTTCCACGCCGACTCGGTCGGCGAGGTGCTCAAACGGTTCACGACCGAGCCGATCAACGTCTCGAAGACGATGTTCACGGCGCTCGATCTCGTCTCGATCCAGACGTCGACGCGGGTCGAGGGCCGGAAAGTACGGCGGAACAAGACCCTCACCGAGATCAACCACTACGACGCCGAGAACGACGAGATCAACGTCAAGGACGTCTACCAGTGGCAGGCCGAGTCCGACGAGTACCTGAAGATGGGCGAGTCGAACACGATCGAGGAGATCTGTTTCGACCGGGGCTGGACCCGCGCGGAGCTCGACGCCGAACTCTTCGAGCGCGAGGTCGTCATCGCCTACCTCATCGAGAACGGGCTGAACGAGTACCGCCAGGTCGCGGCGACGTTCCAGGCCTTCATCAACGACCCGGAGACGATCATGACGCTCATCGCGAACGACGCGCTGGAGGAGAGCCTCACCGACCTTCGTGAGATGGAGAGCGTGCTGATCGACGTCGATCCGGAGAAGGAGGCGCTCGTCCCCCGACCGGACCCGGACGAGGAGACCCGCTCGCTCGCCCGCGAGATCCTCTCCCGCGCCGAGGACGAACTCTTCGCCGAGTACGAGGGGAGGGTTCCCGAGGGGCTCGCGAGCGTCCTCGACACCGTCGAGGCGAGCGAGGACGTGGTCGTCGATCCCGCCCTGGAGGACCCCGTCGCGGTCCCCGGTCTCCCGGAGGGCGAGTCGAGCACGCCCGACGGCGAGAGAACGGAGGGACGCGATGACTCGCCCACGTCCGGGGCCGGAGACGAGGACGACCCGGATCAGACCGAGGAAAGCCAGGAAGAGCGCCAGTCGGAGACCGGGGAGGACTCCGAGGCCGACGACGAGGGATCCGAGTCCGGTGAGAGCGGCTCGTTCCGGTTCGGCGAGGACAGTGGGTTCGAGGGTGTGACGCCGACGGAGGAACCGTGAGCCTCGACGTCGGGTCTTCGGGCGAGTTCGGCGCTGACGCGCTGGGCGACACGTTCTATCCCCTCTACCGGTGGCTCTTCTCCGAGGACAGCACGTTCGTCGACGACGTCGAGACGAAGCTCCGGGAGGCACGGATGGCGAGCACCGTCGAACTCTACCTCTCGCGCGCGCTCGCGGTCGGCGTCATCTCGGGTGGGGCCCTCTGGCTTCTCGGCACGCTCCTCGGCTACCTGCTTTTCGCAACCGGCCTCGTTCCGATCGACACGCTGCTCGGGATCCCCGCGCCGAGCGAGGCGCTCCTGGAGCTGATGATCGCGATCCGGATTCCCCTACTGATCCTCGTCACCGGGCTGCTATTCGGGAGCCTCGGCTTCGCCGCCGGCTTCGGGACGCTGCTCGTGATCCCCTACTCGCGTGCCTCGGCCAGGGAACGCGAGATCAACATGCTGATGGCCGACTCCGTCGCGTTCATGTACGCGCTCTCGGTCGGCGGGATGAACCAGCTCGAGATACTGGAGGCGATGGCGAGAGCCGACGACACCTACGGCGAGGTGAGCCACGAGTTCAAGTCGATCGTCCAGGAGACCGAGTACTTCGATACGGACTACCGGACGGCGATCAGGAACCAGGCGA
>SKWB01000230.1 GCA_007129135.1 Halococcaceae archaeon
CGACGACCGCCTCCTTCCCGATCCCGTCGACGAACTCGGTCGCGAACCCCTCCGCCCGCTCGTCGGTCTGCTCCGCGATCACGACCTCGACCAGGTCCATGATGTGCGGCGGGTTGAAGAAGTGCAGCCCGACGATCCGCTCCGGAACCTCGAGCGCGCTCGCCATCTCGCTGACCGAGAGCGAGGAGGTGTTCGAAGCGAGGACCGTCTCGGGCCCGACCAGCGCCTCACAGTCGACGAACACCTCCGTCTTCAGCTCCATCTGCTCCGGGACCGCCTCGATCACCAGATCCGCCCCCGAGACGGCCGCATCGAGGTCGGTCGTCCCCTCGATCCGCGAGAGCGTCGCGTCCACCTCCGCCTCGCTCACCTTCCCGCGGTCGACGCCGCCGGCGAGGTTCCCCTCGATCCCACTGAGCCCGCGCTCGACGAACTCGTCGTCGACGTCCCGCAGCCACACCTCGTGACCGGCCATCGCCGAGACCTGTGCGATCCCGTGTCCCATGCTCCCCGCGCCGAGAACGGCCACGTGCATGTGGGGTGGAGTCAGAGTGCGGACATAAAGCGTTCCGTTCTACCCGCCCGAATCCCCGTCTTCCGAAGCTTTAGGCCTCCCTCGGTACCTCCCTCGGTATGAACGTCAACGAGGCCGTCATCGACCGTCTGCGGGAGAACGGGATCGACACCGTCTTCGGCATCCCGGGGAAGCAGTCGCTCCCGCTGAACGAGACGATCGGCGAGCGCGAGGACGTCCGGTTCGTGATGGCGCGCCACGAGACCGCGGTCTCGCACCAGGCGTGGGGCTACGCCGAGACGAGCGGACGGATGGCCGCGACCGTCGTGATCCCGGGACCGGGCGACATGAACGCGATGAACGGGCTGAAGAACGCGAAGAACGACTGCACGCCGCTGTTGCACGTCGCGATCGAGACCGAACCCGAGATCAGGGGCGGCGACGGCATCCACGAGACGCCGCCGGACACCTACGACAACGTCGTAAAAGAGAACATAACGGTGGAAACCGCAGAGAGCACCGTCGCCGAACTCCAGCGGGCGATCGACGTCGCGCGAACGCCGCCGACGGGGCCCGTCCGAGTGGGCATCCCGAAGGACTTCCTCAAACTCGACGTGCCGCTCGCGGAGCCGGAGTCGACCGTCGAGGACCGGGTCGCCGAGCCCCCGAGAGAGGCGGTCGAGCGGGCCGCCGACCTGCTCGCCGGTGCCGAGAAACCGCTGATCGTCGCGGGCGGCGGCGTGCGGGCCTCCGAGGCGACCGACGAACTCGTGAGAGTGGCCGAACGCCTCGACGCCCCGGTCGTCGTCACGTACAAGGGGAAGGGGGCGTTCCCCGACGACCACGACCTCGCGACGAGCGCCCTCTGTGGCGGGGCAGGTACGGAAATAAAGGGGCTGATCGCGGAGTCCGACGCGGCGCTCGGCGTGGGCACCGACTTCGACGCGGTGACGATGCAGAACTGGTCGATCGAGGTCCCAGAGAGACTCGTCCACGTCACGCTCGACGCCTCGGACGTGGGGACCGGCTACCAGCCAGAAGTCGGGATCGTCGCGGACGCCGCGGCGACGCTCTCGGCGCTCGACGGCGCGCTCGCCGAGCGGGAGGTCGCGAGCGGCGGTGGTCTCGAACGGGCGCGGGAGACCCGCGAGGGGATCGAGGAGCGTCTCTCGGAGCTGCTCTCCGTGACCGACGCGCCGCTGACGTCGGTGAGCGCGGTCCGCGCGGTCAGGGAGGCGATCCCGCGGGAGGCCGCGGTCGGCGTCGACGCCGGCGGGTTCAGGCTCTGGACGCTCGTCGTGTTCGACGCCTACGACCCCCGCACCTACGTCAACCCGGGGTCGTGGGCGACGATGGGCTCGGGCCTGCCCTCGGCGATCGGCGCGAAACTCGCCGACCCCGACCGCCCCGCGGTGGCGCTCACCGGCGACGGCGGGCTCATGATGTGTCTCCACGAACTCCACACGCTCGTCGACGAGGGGATCGACGTCACGGTCGTCGTCTTCGACAACAGCGACTACGCGATCATCAGCGAGGAGGCTGGCCGGAGCTACCGGATGGACCCGGGAGAGTACGGCTGGACGGAGTCACCGGTCTCGTACACGACCGTCGCGGAGGGCCTCGGTCTCGACGCCGTGCGCGCCGAGTCGGTCGAGGAGATCCGTGAGGTCGTCGCAGAGGCGGTCGAGAGCGACGGGCCGACGCTCGTCGAGGTCCCGACCGATCCGTACGAGCCGCAGGCGAGCGTCTGGATGAACGACTAGTCCCTCGCTCGCTCGTACGTCTCGCGGATCCGCTCTCCCCCTTCGATCAGCGTCGTCGTGTCCGTGCCCGCGATGAGGTAGTCGAAGCCCCGGTCGACCGCCCTCGCGATGTCCTCGTCTCGGATCGCGAGCGTCCCGACCGGAACGCCCTCCCCGTGGCTCGTCTCGAGGACTCGCTCGATCGCCCCCGAGAGCGCTTCGGACTCCCACTCGCCGAAGATCCCGAGCGAGGCCGAGAGGTCGGCCGGGCCGACGAACAGCGAGTCGATCCCCTCCGTGGCCGCGATCTCGCTCGCGTTCTCGACACCCTCCGGGGTTTCGATCTGAGCGATCCGAACGAGGTCGTCGTGGTCGCGCTCGACGTACTCGCCGAGCGACTGGCCGTACCCCGACGCGCGACCACCGGCGACGCCCCTGATACCCTCCGGTGGGTAGCGCGTCGCCGCGACGAACGCGCGGGCGTCCTCCGCGGTGTCGACCATCGGGACCATCAGGCCGTCGACGCCGATGTCGAGGATCCGCTTGATTCGGACCGGGTCGTTCCACGCGGGACGGACGATCACCGGTAGGTCACCGGGTGCGGCTCCCGCCGCCCGGACGAGGTCGGCGACCGTCTCGAGGCTCATCGCGGTGTGTTCGGTGTCCACGAGCGCGAACGCGAAGCCGGCCCGCGCGGCCGTCTCGACGACCGTCGGGTGGCCGATCGAGACCCACGAGCCGAGCGCGCCGTCGGCGAGCCGGGCGTCGAAGTCGTTCCCGTCCGTCACCTTCGATCACCCCCTGGCTTCGGCCCACGGTCCCGTCCGACTCCCGCCACGTTCCGATGGTGTTCGGTTCCCGACATCGTCCACCGGTTCGCGGACGGGGGAGAAAAACCGACCCCATCGGTCAGGGGAGGTCGTAGACGAACGAGTAACAGTAACGCTCGTAGCCGTTTTCCTCGTAGAACCGGTGGGCTTCCTCGCGCCAGAGGCCGGATTCGAGTTCGACCGCCTCGCAGTCGCGCTCCGTGGCCCACTCGTGAACGAACGAGAGCAGGGCACTGCCGTGGCCCTTCGATCGCTCCTCCTCGGTCACGACCAGGTCGTAGACGTAGGCGTGACGGCCGAGGTAGAAGTTCGTCCCGATCCGGACGCCGACCGCCCCGACGGGTTCGCCGTCGACGTAGCGACCGAACAGGTGGTAGCCCTCCTCGGTCATCGCCTCGTACGTCTCGTGGAACTCATCCCTGCTCAGGTGATCGCGTAGTTCGGCGATCACCGGATAGAGCGCGTTCACGTCCGTTTCTTCCCGGACCGCGCGTATCTCCGCCGCTGGCATACTCGCGGGAGGTCCCCGGGGGCGAAACTGGTTTCCGTTCGCCCGCGCGGACGGCACGCTTATTCCGAATCGCCGAGCATCGGAGCTATGCGAGAGGCCTACCTCGTCGGTGCGGGCCAGTCGGACTTCGGCGCGTTCCCGGACGAGAGCTACCGGTCGCTGTTCCGTACTGCGTTCGAGGACGCCGTAGAGAGCGTCCCGAAGGGGATGGAGCGAGGGGCGATAGACGAGGCGTTCGTGGGGACGCTCGGCGTCGGTGGCCGCCAACTCGGCCTCTCCGGCCCCGCGGTCACCGAACACGTTGGCCTCGGTGGGGTGCCCTGCACCCGGGTCGAGAACGCGTGTGCGGCGAGCGGGTTCGCGCTCCGGTCGGCGGTCCAGGCGGTTCGGTCGGGGATGGCCGAGGTCGTTCTCGCAGGTGGGTTCGAGGTGATGAGCGACACGAGCGCCGACGCGACGAAGTTCTGGCTCGGTGTGAGCGGCGAGACGGAGTGGGAGCGGCTCTCGGGGACGACCTTCTCCGGCACCTACGCACAGATGGCGAGCGCGCACATGGGTCGGTACGGCACCACCGGGGAACAGCTCTCGCGCGTGGCGGTGAAGAACCACGCGAACGGGGCGAAGAACCCCCACGCACAGCTCGGCTTCGAGTGTACGCTCGAACAGGCCGAGTCCGCGCCCGTCGTCGCCGACCCGCTCACCCTCTATCACTGCTGTCCGACCTCGGACGGTGCCGCCTGCGCGCTCGTCGCGAGCGAGGACGCGGTCGGGCGATACACCGACGAGCCGATCCGGATCGCGGGCGTCGGCGCGGGTAGCGACCGGGTCGGGCTGTTCCAGCGCGAGAGCTACACGCGGGTTCCCGCGAGCGAGCGCGCCGCCGAGGCCGCATACGAGATGGCGGGGATCGGCCCCGAAGAACTGGACTTCGCGGAGGTCCACGACTGCTTCGCGATCGCCGAACTGCTCGCCTACGAGGACCTCGGCTTCTGCGAGCGAGGGGAGGCAGGCTCG
>SKWB01000083.1 GCA_007129135.1 Halococcaceae archaeon
CATTGGGGTAGCCCGCGACGACGATCGTCGGCTCGTCCGGGCGGATGTCCGGCAGGTCCCGGAGGTCGTTTCTGGCCTCGTTGATCGCGAGGAGGTCGTCGTCGACCTGTCGCACGACCTCGGCCATCCGGGCGAACGCCTGCTTCCTCGTCTTTCGCGCCAGCTCCGTCTCGCCGCGGAGCTTGCCCTGTGCCTCGCGGCCGATCTTCTTCGTCTGTCGCGAGGCCCACTGTACGCGCGAGAGCGACTGGCGAAGCTCGTCGACGTCGACGATCGCGTCGGCGAGCTCGTAGTAGAAGGGGTCGACCTCGCGGAAGTCGGGCCACTCGGTGATCACGTTCTGGAGGTTGTCCGAGAGGATGTTCGACGCCGTCTGGAGCATCGACGCCTGGGCGTCGAGGCCGCTCTTCGACCGGCCCGCACGCGCCGCCCGCGAGAACGCCTTGTCGATGAGCTCCTCCGAGGTCGGTACGGTGGGGAGGTTCTCGAAAATCATGGCCGGGATACGCCCGCGTCACGTAAAAGAGCGTCCGTTGAGCTCGATCGCCGGAGAGCGCCGCGTCGATCGCGGGCAGAGCCGTTTTCCCCGCCGATCGCCTCCCCCCACCTATGACAGACTGGCGTGCGGTCGGCATCGGCTTCGTCGTGATCGTCCTCGTCGGGCTGATCGGGCTCACCCTGCCCGGACTCGGTCAGCTGACGGCGGGGCTCGTCGGCGGCTTCCTGGCCGGCTACCTCGCGAAGGGCGGCTTCGTCCGCGGGTTCTGGCACGGCGCGCTCGCGGGCGCGCTCGGCGGCATCGTCTCCGGACTCGTCCTCTGGATCGCGATCAGCGTCGTCGGCCTCGCCGCGGGACCGGTCGGCGCGGCGACGGGCGCGGTCGCCGGCCTCGGCATCTTCGCGATCGCGCTGGTCATCTCGCTCGTGATGGCGATCGAGAGCGCGCTCGCGGGCGGGATCGGGGCCGTGCTGAGCTAGACCCGCGAGATCGGCTGCGTCATACAGTGGACGGCCCCGCCGCCCTTCGTGAGTTCGTTCAGGCTCAGTCCGACGCCGTCCGGGACGACCTCCACGCCCGCCTCCCGCATCCTCCGAACCGTCTCCCCCTCCTCGCCCTGTGCGCTCTCCGTGACCGCGACGACCGTCCCGTCGCCGATCGTGAGGAAGTTCGTCGCCCACCGCTCGTCGTAGGGCGCGTCGATCGTCTCGTACTCCTTTTCTTTCAAATACGCCAGCAGACTCCCCTCCGTTCGATCGTGACGATAGCCCGCGCTCTCTCGCCGGTAGACCTCGACCGTCGCCGCCTCCGCGAGCGACTTTCGGACGACCGCGAGCCCCTCCGCTGGAACGTTACACCACCCATCGAGGTGCATCAGCCGGCTCTGTCGCCCCCGGGATGCCGCCTCCTTCCGATCCGCCTCGAGCGGTGCCCGGACGAGGCCGACCTCCTCGTAGCCGAGCACGCCCGACTCGAGCAGCTCCGTCCCGGCCGCCACGCTCGTCCGGAGCACGTGCTCCTCGCCGTCGAGATCCGCGGAGACCATGAGCAGCGCGAACTCCCCGAGCGGGAGGAAGTCACCGCCCTCGATCGGGTCGGGGCCCGCGACGAGCGGGTTGGTCCCCAGCGCGTCCCAGGCCGCCCGGACGATCGGGGTCTCCCTCACCCTGACCTCGTCGCGCGGTCGGCAGACCACGGGACCGCGGTCCGTGAGGAGCTGATCGTCGCGTTGGAAGTAGAGGTTCGAGGCCGTGTTCCCCATCGCGACGTGTGTCTCCGGGTCCGCCCCCGTCCCCTCGGGAACCACCCGAAGCCCCGTCGCGACGGCGGCCAGGCGGTCGGCCGGCGACATCGAGGCGAGCGTGGATCGAACGCCGTCGGGGACCGAGACCGACTCCGAGAGGAGCGAGTCGAGTTCGGCCCCCTCGAGGTCGTCGTGGAGGTAGCGGACCTCGATACCCTCGCCATCGAGGGTCGTGACGAGTCGGTCGTGTTCGGTCTGGGCCGGCGAGAGCGAGAGCGGGGCGGGAAAGCCGTGGCGTCGGTGGTCCAGCGAGCCGACGAACGCCTCGAGGCCGGGGCGGTGCACCCGCACCGATCGGAGGCGGTCGAACTCCGCCCGTGCGCGGTGGCGTGTCATGGCCGGTCCTACACCGGAGGGGGTGGTAAATGGGTAGGAGGAGGGCAGAGTGATGTACGACGTGGGGCGCCCGTATCGTACCTCTCAGGTGGTCGGAAGCGCGCGGAGACAGATCGGACAGGACCGGTCTTCGTCTCCCTCGAAGGTGGTTTCCGCGCCGGTCCACTCGCACTGGGGACAGGTGAGAACGCTGTGGTCCATCCACTGACCACCGACCACCGGGACCCCTCAATCTGTCGCATGCACACATTGGTCGGCTCTCAGGGGTAGGGATGTGTATCGAGAGTTCCCATCCGACCGAACAGTACTATCACGTATTAAGATCCGGGTCCGGGGGGCCGTCGGAACCGGTTTAGCCCGGACTCACCAACCCGGGGTATGTTCACCGGAATCGTCGAGGAGCGCGGGACGATCAGGGAGGCCGTCCGCGACGAGGGTGGCAGACGGCTCTGGATCGACTGCTCGTTCGCAGACGCGCTCTCCGGAGGCCAGAGCGTGAGCGTGAACGGGGCGTGTCTGACGGTCGAGAAGCGGGACGGAGCGGGCTTTTCCGTGTTCCTCGCGACCGAGACGGTCGAGCGGACCTACCTCGGGGAGGTCGAACCGGGCGAGGGCGTGAACCTCGAACGGGCGATGCCAGCGGACGGCCGCTTCGACGGCCACGTCGTCCAGGGACACGTCGACGCGACGACCCGGGTCGACGGGATCGAGCGGGTGGGCGAGGACTGGCGATTCACCTTCTCGCTGCCCGAGGGGATGGGACGATACGTCGTCGAGAAGGGCTCGATCACGGTCGACGGCATCAGCCTCACGGTCGCCGATCTCGGAACCGAGACGTTCTCCGTGGCCATCATCCCGACGACTTACGAGGTGACGACGCTGTCGGCGAAGTCGGCGGGCGATCCGGTCCACCTCGAAGTGGACGTGATCGCGAAGTACGTCGAGTCCGTGACCGAACCGTACGCCGACGAACCGACGACCGGCGACCGGTGAGGTCGTCCCCCCGCTTCGATCGAGGGCGAGGCCACGACGAACGGGGTGACGGGTGCGATCCGACGGCATCGACGTCGGATTCCCCCACCTCGACGGTGTGAGCGAGCGCGAGTCTGGACGGAGAAACGGTCCCCCGTCGTATCCCGTCGACCGTCCCTGAGAGGAGCCCTTCGACCTCCCGGGGCGGAGATACGCTCGCACGGGAGTCGGCCGACAGTTTCGCTATCGGTCCCGAGGGCGAGAGCGACACCACAGCCCAGAGGGTCGGGGGCCGGCCGGCAACGAGTGACGATCCGTCACCCGTTGCACCCTCGGCATCGTCTGCACGACCGATACCGACTGGAGCGGCGATGTCGGCTGCCCGAACGTCACCAGTTGCGTACATCACTTCCCGGACGGTATCTCCCCCGTGGGGGCGAGGACGAACCGACCCCTCGCGAGGGAGAGACCGAACCCATGACACAGAGTTACGACAGGACGATCAGCGAGATCGAGGAGACGCTCGGAACCGTTCCGGGCTTCCTCGAGGCGTTGCCCGTAGAGGACCTGACCAACGAGTGGCCGACGTTCAAGCGGTATCTCGTCGCCGAGACCGAGATCCCGGCGAAGTACCGCGAGCTCATCGGCCTCGCGGTCGCCGCGAACACCGGCTGTCCGTACTGCACGCACTTCCACCGGGGGGCGGCCCAGCTACAGGGTGCGACCGAGGAGGAGCTCGCGGAGCTGTCGTTCCTCGCGAGCTACACGGCGCGCTACAGCGCGATGCTCCACGCCCAGGAGTACGACCTGGAGACGTTCGAAGAGGAGACCGCACGGATCGCCGAGCACTTCCAGACCGCGATGGCGGAGGGGGACGACTGAGATGGCCGAATCGGAATCGCTCGACGTCGAGAAGCTCGAACGGGAGGTGAAGGCGGTCTACCGCGAGGTCGCGGAGACACCGGACGAGGAGTTCCACTTCGAGACGGGACGGGAGCTCGCCGAACGCCTCGGCTACCCACCGGAGGACCTCGATCGGATCCCGCAGGAGGCGATCGACTCCTTCGCGGGCGTCGGCTACCACTTCGACCTCGCCGGTATCGAATCGGGCGACCGCGTACTCGACCTCGGCAGCGGCTCGGGGATGGACGTCTTCGTCGCGGCGCTCCATGCGGGAGAGTCGGGGCACGTGACCGGCCTCGACATGACCGACGAACAGCTCGAGAAGTCCCGAAGCCTCCGCGACGCGGCCGGCTTCGAGACCGTTACGTTCGAGCGGGGCTACATCGAGGAGCTACCGTTCGAGGACGGGTCGTTCGACGTCGTGATCTCGAACGGCGTCATCAACCTCTCACCCGAGAAGGACAGCGTCTTCCGGGAGGCCCACCGGGTGCTCCGGCCGGGCGGCCGGCTGGCGCTGTCGGACATCATCAGCGAGCGACAGCTCTCGGAGGGGATCAAGACGGACGCGGACCTCTGGGCGGCCTGCATCGGC
>SKWB01000280.1 GCA_007129135.1 Halococcaceae archaeon
GCGAGCCGGTGACCGCCGACGACGTCGAGGCGACCGGCGCGGTGACGCTCCTCCTGCGCGACGCGCTGAAGCCGAACGTCGTCCAGACGATCGAGGGGACGCCCGCGCTGATCCACGCCGGGCCGTTCGCGAACATCGCCCACGGGACGAACTCGCTGATCGCCGACGAGGTCGCCTTCGGTATGGCCGACTGGCTGGTCACGGAGGCCGGCTTCGGCTCCGATCTCGGCGCGGAGAAGTTCCTCGACGTGGTGAGCCGGTTCGGCGACACGGTGCCGGACGCCGTCGTGCTCGTCTGTTCGGTCCGCGCGCTCAAGTACCACGGCCAGGAGATGTGGCCGGCGGACATGGACGCGCTGGAGGACGAAGACGTCGAGGCGGTCGAGAAGGGCCTCGAGAACCTCGACGCGCACGCCGACAACCTGGAGTCCTACGGCCTCCCGGTGGTCGTCGCGATCAACCGCTTCCCCCAGGACACCCAACGCGAGATCGAGGCCGTCGTCGACCACTGTGCGGATCGGGGGATCCGGGCGGCCGAGTCGACCGTCTTCGCCGAGGGTGGCGAGGGCGGGGCCGACCTCGCGGAGGCGGTCGTGGAGGCGACCGAGAGCCACGACGGGGAGTTCGAGTACCTCTACGACCTCGACGAGTCGATCGAGGCGAAGATCGAGGCGATCGCGACGGAGATCTACGGCGCCGACGGCGTCGAGTTCGAGGGAAGCGCGAGGAAGGACATCGACCGGCTGGAGTCGATGGGAATGGACGGAATGCCGATCGTCGTCTCGAAGACGTTCCACTCGCTGAGCGACGACTCGAGCCTGAAGGGCGTCCCCGAGGACTGGACGCTCACGGTGCGCGAGATCTACCCCTCGGCGGGCGCCGGCTTCCTCGTCGCGCTCACCGCGGACGTGCTGACGCTGCCGGGGCTGCCCGGTCGGCCCGCCGCCGCGGACATGGACATCGACGACGAGGGGACGATCTCCGGGCTGTTCTGAGAGGGATCGTCGGAGCCAATCGAACCGCCCGGACGGACGTCTCTAGCGATCGTTGCGAGTCGTTCGGTCCGAAATCGAGGGGGGACGAGCCCCGACGACGCTCTTCTGACCAGAACCCTCATTTTCGCGGAGTCCGTGTGACGGCTCGTGAGACCCGAACGGACCCGGACGGTCGCGGCGGTCGGGGCCGTCTGCGCGCTGCTGGCCGCGATCGGACTGCTGGCGCGCGGCGAACTCCTGCTCGCCGGGCTCTGTTTTCTACTGCTGAGCCTCTCGCTCTACGTGCGCGAGACGAAGGGATAGCGAAGTGGAGAGAGACGTCAGTCGTCGTCCGTCGGGGCGGCCCCCGGGCTGCGTTCGGGCCGCTCCTGGTCCTGGTACTGTCTGAGCTGCCGTTGGACGTCGTCGCGCTGGAGCAGCCGGTGTTCCTTCGCGAGGCCCACCCAGAGCGTGTAACAGATCAGCAACAGGACGACCGCGAACGGCAGCCCGGTGACGATCGACGCGGTCTGTAACGCGGTGAGCCCGCCGCCGATCAGCAACACGGCGGCGATGACGCCCTCGAAGACCGCCCAGGAGACCCTGGTCGGACGCGTCGCGTTGTCCTTTCCGCCCTCGCTGATGCTGCCGAGGACGAGCGAGCCCGAGTCCGAAGAGGTGACGAAGAAGGAGACCACCAGGACGATGGCGACCAGCGAGAGGAGGATCGCGAGCGGCAAGAGCGCGAAGAGTTCGAACATGGCGACCGCCTCGTCTGCCTGGACCGCCTCGATGATGCTCTGGTCGGTGAACAGTTCGAAGTGAAGCGCGGTGCCGCCGAACGCCGACATCCAGAAGAAAGAAAAGAGCGCGGGCAGGAGCAGGACCGCGAGGACGAACTCCCGGATCGTCCGGCCCTTCGAGATGCGGGCGATGAACATCCCGACGAACGGCGACCACGCGATCCACCAGCCCCAGTAGAAGATCGTCCAGCCGGCCTGCCAGCCCTCGCTACCGCCCTCGTAGCTCGCGGTCCAGAACGCGAGCGTCGGCAGCGTGGCGACGTACGCCCCGAGCGTCTGGACGAACGTCTCGAAGATGAACACCGTCGGGCCGACGATCAGGATTGTCCCGAGCAGCCCGAGCATCAGGTAGACGTTGAGCTGGCTCAGCCGCTTGACCCCCTTGTCCAGGCCGGCCCAGACGGAGACGACGGCCATCGCGGTGATGATCGCGATCAGTATCACCTGGACCGTGGTGCCGACGGGGATCGCCGACCCGAGGAACTCCCCGGAGACGACGTTGACCCCGGCGTTGACCTGCTGGGCACCGAGACCGAGCGAGGTCGCGAGGCCGAACGCCGTCGCGAAGATCGCGAGGATGTCGATCAGGTGACCCGGCCAGCCGTAGATCCGCTCGCCCAAGAGCGGCCAGAACAGCGACCGGAACGTCAGCGGCAGCCCGCGGTTGTAGGCGTAGAACGCCAGCCCGAGCGCGACGATGCCGTAGATCGCCCACGGGTGGATCCCCCAGTGGAAGAAGGTCGCGACCATCCCGGTTTCGGCCGCCGCGGCCGTCCCGGCCTCGCCGTACGGTGGGGCGTCGAAGTGGAGGATCGGTTCGCCGACGCTCCAGAACATCAGCCCGATCCCCATGCCGGCGCTGAACAGCATCGCCAGCCAGGAGAAGTCGCTGAACTCGGTCTCCTGTGTCGGGCCGCCGATCCGGATCGAGCCGTACTTGCCGAGACCGAAGTAGAGCACCACGACGATGAAGACGTTCGCACAGAGGATGTAGAACCAGCCGAGGTACTCCGCGATCGTGTCCTGGATCGACTGGAACGCCGCGCCCGCGGCCTCCTCCCCGACGCCCAACGTCACCACCACGAACAGCAAGATCACCCCGACGGCGACCCCGAAGACCACCGGCTGGACGTCGAAGCCGGCGAACTGGACGTTGTCCGCGCCGGGTTCCCTGTCGGTGTCGGCGTAGAAGACGTCCTGGTGGAAGCCGTCCCCGTCGGCGTCAGACATGGCTCGCCCTCCCGTTCGGTTCCGTTGCTGTCCCACTCCGTTCGTTCGATCGGTGTGTCATGTCCGTTTCCTCCTGTCGTGTCGGATCGCCTCTCGACGCGGCGGTGTCGCCCGCCGACCGGGAGCCGCCGCGGCCGGTTCCCCCCTCGAGTACCGGGAGCCCCCCACCGCTACGAGGGGACTCCCCGGTCCACACTGGGTGTTAGCACGCACCTCGGTCATACCGTGGTCGGAGTTTACCCCAAATCGTTATAAAGTTTGCTCATCACTTTCGTCGGGTTGCGACCCTCTGTGCCGGCTTCGGGGGCCGAAACCGGTCGAGACGGCCGAGCCGATACGTCTCTGGCGAAAATTTATTAATCACCGAGGAGAACCGTCGGCAAGGGAGCGTGTCAGCAATGTACAAACGAATCCTGATACCCACGGACGGGGGACGGAAGTCGGAGAAGGCGGCCGAACACGGCATCGAACTCGCGAAGGCGCTCGGGTCGACGGTCCACGCGCTCTACGTGATGGACCTCCCGGGGGCGCCCCGAACACCGTACATCCACGGCGACGAGGAGGAGATGAAACGCGAGTACCGTTCGTACGGGGAGAAGGTCACGAACGCGGTTTGTGAGAAGGCCGAGGCCGCGGGCGTCGACTGCGAGACCTCGATCGTCTCCGGGACGATCCACGAGGAGATCGTCACCTTCGCCGACGAGGAGGGAATGGACCTGATCGTGATGGTCGCCGGCTACCGCGGCCGGTTCGGGGGGCTGGTCGGGTCGGTCACCGAGAAGGTCGTCCGGTCGTCGAACGTCCCCGTCACCGCCCTCCGGATGGGCGAGGTCAGACGCGGCTGAACCGACTGGGACCACGGATTCGATGGGGAGGGGATCGACCGTCGACACCATTTATACCCGACACCCGCGTACGTGTCCCACGGTGACGTCCGACAC
Organism: Halococcaceae archaeon; assembly: GCA_007129135.1. Taxonomy (GTDB): domain Archaea; phylum Halobacteriota; class Halobacteria; order Halobacteriales; family Halalkalicoccaceae; genus Natronorarus. The sequence continues at coordinate 3,949 of SKWB01000280.1, forward strand.
GACCGAGGGCACCGACTCCGCCCTCGAATGGGTGTTCTACCACACCGACAGGGTCCCGTTCGTCTACTGGGAGGAGGTGACGGGGGCGAAGGCCACCGTGGCGTCGGTCGGCCTCCTCGCGGTGCTCTCGTTCGTCACGGGGCTCTCGAACCTGAGCGAGCCGTCGCTGACGCTCGCGGGGCCGCTGGCGGACCTCGCCGGCGCGGAGAGCTACGTCCGGTTCGCGAACGTCCTCTTCGCGTTCGTACTCGTGCCGGTTCTCGCCGGGCTCAGGCGTCGAAAGCGGGTCGCGTGGCGTCTCGCGGTGGCGCTCGCCCCGCTCCAGGCGGTCGTCCCGCTCTCGACGGGCCAGACGACCGAGATCCCGCTGCTGGTGGTGCTCGCGGTGAGCTTCGCGCTGCTCGTGGCCAACCGGGGGAGCTTCGACCGGCTGGTCGAACTCTCCTCGCTCCAGATCGCCTCGCTCTCGTCGATCGTCGGCGTCGTCGCCTACGGCACCGTCGGTTCCTACGCGCTGCGCGAGCAGTTCGACGGCCTCGAGACGTGGACCGACGCCGTCTACTACGTGATCGTCTCCATCGCGACCGTCGGCTACGGCGACATCGCGCCGCTGTCGGCCGAGGCGCGCTGGTTCTCGCTCTCCGTCATCCTCC
>SKWB01000277.1 GCA_007129135.1 Halococcaceae archaeon
GCGATCAGCCGGAACGTCTCGACGTCGCCAGCGGGCTCGAAGACGTAGCCGAGCCCGATCGAGAGCAGGAGGGCGTTCAGGACGTGATCGCGCTTGTTCACACTCGCCCGGGTGCTGCGGCACCCATAGGGCTATCGACTCATCCGGTCTACCCCACGGACTCGATCGACGCGAGTAGCTCCGAGAGCGCGGCCTCCGCGGCCGCCCGCTTCACCTCGAGACGGTCCCCGTCGAACTCCCGACGGACTGCCCGCGAGAACGACGCCTCGCTCCCCCAGGGCGCGGCGTGGGCGACGCCGATCCAGACCGTCCCGACGGGCTTCTCCTCGCTGCCACCGTCCGGGCCGGCGATCCCGGTCGTCGAGACCGCCCAGGTCGTGTTCGCGTGATCCCTGGCACCCGCCGCCATCTCGCGAGCCACCGCCTCGCTCACGGCTCCGTGAGAGTCGAGGGACTCCCGACTCACCCCGAGGGCCTCGCGTTTCGCGTCGTAGGCGTAGGTGACGAACCCGCGGTCGACGTACGCGCTCGACCCGGAGACGTCGGTCAGAAGCGAGCAGACGAGTCCCCCGGTACAGGACTCGGCGGTCGCGACGGTCTCCTCGCGCTCCGTGAGCGCCTCCCCGACCCGCCCCTCGATCGGGTCGGCCATCAGACCCGCCCCGTGTCCGTGTAGGTCCGCCGTTCGGCGATCAGCCCCTCCCCGTCGAACCGGTGGACGTCCGCGAAGCCGAATGCGACCGCCTCTCCGTCCAGCACGCCCGTGAACCGACCGCGAGCGATCGCCGTGTCGCCGTCGGCGTAGAGCGCGTCGACCTCGTGGCTCCCCTCCTCGATCGGCCGTTCCTCGTGGTAGAAGCGCTCGAACGCTTCCGTGCCCTCGATCGGTTCCTGGCCGGGGCGGTGGTAGACGACGTCCTCCGCGAACAGCCCGAACAGGTCGTCGTAGGCCTCGCCGTCGACGTACTCGTAGTAGCTCCGGAGGACCGCCGGATCTGCGGTTGCCATACGCCCGGTTCGGTGGGAGCCGGATTAACCGCTCGGACGCGGCGGGGAACCGAAAGCGGGAGGGCCGGCGGTTGCGTGCTCGACCCATGGAGTACGACGAACCGCTCTTCTTCCGCGTGATGTCCTACGCGCAGCGTGCAGACCGCGACGTGATCGACATGGTGAGCGGCAACCCCGACTGGGAGCCGCCGTCGGCGCTGCGCGAGGCGCTCACCGAGTACGCCGAGTTCGACAGCGGGGCGTTCCAGTACCCGCCGAGCGACGGCCTGCTCGACCTGCGCGAGGAGATCGCCCAGCGGCGTGGCGTGCCCGTGGACTCGGTGATCGTCACGAACGGCGGGGCCGAGGCGAACACGCTCGCGATGGCCGCCGCGCTCGACCGCGAACGGGGGAGCGAGGTGATCCTCACGGATCCGGTCTACCCCTACTACCCGGGGAAGACCGCGATGCTCGGCGGCGAGGCGCGCTACGTCCCGGTCGAGGCGGACGGGCGGCTCGACCCCGAGGGGGTGAACGAGGTCGCGAGTTCCGAGACCGCGGCGATCGTCGTCAACTCGCCTAACAACCCGACTGGGGCGGTCTACAGTGGCGAGACGATCCGTGCGCTCTGTGCGATCGCCGAGGAGAACGACGCGATCCTGGTCTCTGACGAGGTCTACGACCACTTCGATCACTCCGGACGGTTCGAGAGCGCGCTTTCGGTCGACTCGCGACACCGGATCGTGACCAACTCCTTCTCGAAATCGATGGCGATCACCGGGTTTCGCGTCGGCTACGCCCTCTTCCCCGACGACCTGATCGGCGGCGCACGGACGAGACACATGCTCTCGGTCGTCGCCACCTCGCGGCCGACGCAGCACGCCGTCCTCTGCGCGCTGCGTGGGACCGGCCCCGACTACTACGCGGAGAACCGCGCGCTCGTCGCGGATCGGATCGCGGCGTTCACCGACGCGCTGGACGCGGCCGGTGCCTCCTACACCCGGCCGGACGGCGCGTTCTACGTGATGGCCCGCTTCGACGGCTTCCCCGGGACGATGGCGAACGTCGAACGGCTGATCGACGAGGCGGGGGTCGCGGGAATGCCCGGCGAGACGTTCGGCTCGCGCACGGAGTGGATCCGGTTCGCGCTCGTCACCCCGCGCGTCGACGAGGCCGCCGACCGGCTGGCCGCGTACTTCCAGTGAACCGGCCGTGTTAGCGGGCCGCTAACGTCGGTTAGGCGGGTGATTGGTAAGGGCCGCACCGCCGTCGACTACCGCATGTCCCTGCGGCGTCCCCCCTCCGAACGCCGGACGCGAGCGCTCACCGACGGCGGTACCGACTCCTCGAACGACACCTCCTACTCGAAGCGCTCCGAGTACCGCGATCTGCTCCGGTCGTACGAGCCGGTGGAGAGGGAGGAGCTGGCGTCGGCGCTCCTCTCGGCCCTCGAAAGCGGCGACGTCGACGAGGAGACGCGCTCTCGGCTCCGCGCTGCGCTCGGAGCCCCCGATCGAGCGACCGAAGAGCGCCTCGATCGACTCGAAGCCGAGCTCTCGCGGCTCCGGGAGACGGTCGACCTGCTCGCACGCCGCCAGCGGGTGCTGCTGGAGCCGCGGCGAGGGCGCGAGCGGTGAAACGACGGGTACAGGGACCTCGACGTCAGAGGTGGGTGTATGAGCGAACTCGACGTCGAGCCGGTCGAGCGGGTCGAGGGGGAGCCGACGGTCGAGATACCGAGCGGTGTCGACGCCCCGGAGTACGTCCTCTACGGCGGAAAAGGCGGCGTCGGGAAGACGACGATGGCCGCGGCGACCGCGCTCGCGAGCGCGAGCGGCGACACGCCGACGCTCGTCGTCTCGACCGATCCCGCCCACTCCCTCTCCGATACGTTCGAGACGCAGATCCCATCGGAGCCGACGCGGATCAGGGAGGAGATACCGCTCTACGCCGCCGAGATCGATCCCGACACGATGGACGCCGAGGGGATGTTCGGCGAGGGCGAGAGCCCGCTCGGGGGGATGGAAGAGCTCTTCGGCGACCTCGGTGATCTCGAGGACGAGGGGATCGCGGACCCGCTCTCCGGGCCGATGCCGGGCGCTGATGAGGCGGCGGCGATGCGACAGCTCCTCGAGTACGTCGACGACGAGCGCTTCGAGCGGGTCGTGATCGACACCGCTCCCACGGGCCACACCCTGCGCCTGCTCGAACTCCCCGAACTGATGGACACGACGCTCGGGCGGATGCTCACGCTCAGAAAACGCTTCGAGGGCTTCTTCGCCAACATGAAGGGGATGTTCGGCGACGACGCCCCCGACGAGATGGCCGGGGCAGCGGACTTGGAGGCACTACGGGAACGGATCGAACGGCTACGAGGGACGCTCCGTGACCCCACACAAACCGACTTCCGGATCGTGATGGTCCCCGAGGAGATGAGCGTCGTGGAGTCGAAGCGACTGCTCTCTCGGCTCGAGGGCTTCGAGATCCCCGTCTCGACCGTCGTCGTCAACCGGGTGATGGAGCCGCTTTCGTCCGTCACCGAGGCCGACTCGGAGTGGTTCGTCTCGCCCGATCTGGAGGGCTGTGAGTTCTGTCAACGGCGCTGGTCCGTTCAACAGGGCGCGCTCACGAGCGCACAGGACCTCTTCAGGGGCCACGACGTCAAACGCGTCCCGCTGTTCGCCGACGAGGTACGCGGTGAGCGGATGCTCCGGTTCGTCGCCGCCTGTCTGGAGTAGGTAACTCGGTCGGCCCGTCTCGTGTCACCATGGCGCTCGACGGGGGTGCGTACTTGTCGCCGGTTATCGTCTCGATACCATGTCGCCACCGGGCACGGTCGAGCGGGCTCTCGGGGCGCTCGTCGATCCGCTCGATCGGGTGAACCGACGGATAGAGGACGCGCTCGTCCCCGGGATCCCGGACCCGTTCGACGCCTACGAGGACCTGCTGACGTCGATCCCCTCCTCCAGAGCGCTGCACTTCGGCTCCGGTCGGGACAAACACGGCCTCGCCGGGGCGCTCTCGGGCGAGGTCGTCTCGGTCGACGCCGACGCGACCGGACTCTCGCGCAACGCGACCGGCCTTCGAGTTCTTGGCGACGGTCACCGCCTCCCGTTCGCGGACGACGCCTTCGACCTCGCCTTCTCCGAGTTCGTCTTCGAACACCTCCCCGATCCGGTCGCCGCGCTCGCCGAGATCGATCGGGTCGTCGCTCCCGGGGGACAGGTCGTCGTCCTGGTCCCGAACCCGCGACACTACTACGCCAGGGTGGCCGACCGCACGCCGTTTCGCTTCCACACGTTCGTCCACCGCCTCCAGGGGAAAGCCTCCCCCGAGATCGACGCCTTCCCGACGCTCTACCGCTGGGGTCGGTACGAGGAGGTCGTCGAGCCGGGGATCGACGGCTGGCGACTCCGGACGATCCAGGGCTTTCCCGGGCCGACCGGCTACACCCGGGTGACGCCGTTTCACGCCGCTTTCGTCCTCCTCGACTGTCTGCTCGCCTGTTCGATCCGTTATCAGGTCGCCTACCTCGTCCACTACGAGGTCGACGGAGCGAAGACTACTCGACGACCAGTACCCGCAGGTCGTTGAGGTTCGTCCCGGTCGGGCC
>SKWB01000152.1 GCA_007129135.1 Halococcaceae archaeon
CTTTTTACCCTTAACCAACGATCCTCGATCAGATCGCATATCGGTAGGTAGCGAGCGATGCGACCGAATGGCGCCCGATCGAACGGTGAGACGGCTACGGAGACGAGAGGCTATATCCCGATCGCTCGATGACGGAGTCAGAGGGCGTCCTCCCCGTTCGACGACCGTTCCGGACCCCCTCTCGAGAGGGTCTCACCCTAGACCGTGACGATACTGGTGGCCACCGGCCGACCGGAGTCCGCGTCCCGTTCGCGACCGGTCCCGACCGCTCCGGCCGAACCCCCGATTCCAGCAAATATTGCGAGAGGTCGCACTCGAGTTCCGTTTCCGTCCGTTCGGTGGACATCCGGGGAACGGATGCGTTTTTCAGGGGTGTAACAGGTAGATAACGCCTGAAGAGGGGCCGAGCCCGTAAAATTCACGCCGTATGTAACTGAGTTAGGAGGTGGATTAATGGGAGAGTAACTGGCGTAAAACGTGTGAAAGGTGCCGAACGGGCCGAAGCGAGCCGAAGGCACGTTAACGGACTGCCACCTATTTTATCTACCCCCCATTAGAGAGAATCGTCGGGTGGTCGGCGCGACCACGACATCCCACAACAGCAACTCTGGCGACATCCACCATCCCGCACAGAGATACACTGGCGACATCCACCGTAACCGCACCCCACCCGGCACGCAGCGATCATCGTCCACTTTCATCCTTTGGCCCACACCCACGGAGCCGGTGGCAACGGCCTCTACCCCCACGTTGATCCCCCGGTAGCACCAGCGACCGGTATGCAACGGCTTCCCGCCGCGGTCGTCGGCGAGGCGTACAACGGCGAGTTCTCCTGGTCCGTGCTCTCCGAACTGGTCGACGTGGAGAACCGGATGGCAGGACAGGACGGCGAACGGCGTGGGGCGGCGGTGGTCGCCGACGCGTTCGAGCGCGCCGGCGCACGCGAGGTCAGAACCGAGGAGTTCGAGATCCCCGGCTGGTGGCGTGGTTCGTCCTCGCTCGCGGTCGGTGAGAGGGTCTACGGGAAGGACCACGAGGTGATCGCGCTCCCCGGGACGCCCCCGGGCGAGGTGAGCGGCCCGCTCGTCGACGTTGGCTTCGGCACGCAGGAAGAGATCGACGAGGCCGACCTGGAGGGGGCGGTCGCGGTCGCGTCGAGCCGTACCCCGGAAGGGTTCGGCCGCTGGCTCCACCGGATGGAGAAGTACACCGCCTGTGCGGAGGCGGGGGCGGCCGGCTTCGTCTTCCGCAACCACGTCGAGGGCTGTCTGCCGCCGACGGGCGAGGTCGGCTACCACAACCGGCCGGGTCCGATCCCGGCGGTCGGCGTCTCGAAGGAGCTCGGCGAACGCCTGCTCAGGCGCTCGGAGGGTGGAGAGACCACGCTCTCGGTCGACTGCCGGAACGAGCCCGCGACCTCCCGGAACGTCGAGGGACTGATCGGGCCCGACACGGAGGAGGAGGTGTTGCTCACCGCGCACGTCGACGCCCACGACGTGAGCGAGGGGGCGAACGACAACGGCGCGGGCTGTGCGCTCGTCGCGGAGGTCGGACGGCTGCTCGCCACGGTCGAAGGCGACCTGGAGACCGGAGTCAGGCTCGTCACCTACGGTTCCGAGGAGATCGGTCTCTACGGGGCGTACCACGACGCCGCGACCCGGGACCTCGAGACGGTGAAGTGCGTCGTGAACGTCGACGGCGCGGGCAACTCGAGGAACCTCCGTGTCGGGACCAACGGGTTCGACGGGATGGAACGGGTCTTCGAGACGCTCGCCGACGACCTCGACGTGCCGCTCTCGACGCACGACACCGTGAGCCCGCACGGCGACCAGTGGGCGTACGTCGAGGAGGGCGTTCCCGCGGTGATGGCGAGCTCCGAATCCGGAGAGAGCGGACGCGGCTGGGGACACACCCACGCGGACACGCTCGACAAACTCGACGTGCGGGACCTGCGCGCGCTGGCGGCGCTCCTGGCCGAGGCGGTCTTCTCGCTCGCGAGCGAGGAGGTGACGCTCGCATCCAGGTCGCGCGAGGCGACGAAGAACGCGCTCGCGGAGGGCTACGTGAACGAGCTGAAAGTCGGCGGCCGCTGGCACTACGGCGAGCCACTTAGGTAGCGGGAGCCGGAGGCGGTGGTATGGAGACCGACCACGTCGTCCGGTTCGACGACGCACGAACGATGGACGACGTGGCCGACGGCTCGGTCGAACTGGTCGTCACCTCCCCGCCGTACCCGATGATCGAGCTCTGGGACGAGGCGTTCTCCGCGCTCGATCCCACGGTCGATGCGGCGCTCGACGCGGACGACGGTGATCGGGCGTTCTCCGCGATGCACGCGCTGCTCGACTCGGTCTGGGACGAGGTCGTTCGGGTGCTCGCTCCCGGCGGAATCGCCTGCGTGAACGTCGGCGACGCGACCCGGACCCTGGAGGGGTTTCAGGTCTATCCGAACCACGTCCGGATCAGCCGGGCGCTCCGCGAACGGGGCCTGACGCCGCTGCCGGACATCCTCTGGCGGAAGCCCGCGAACAGCGGGACGAAGTTCATGGGCTCGGGGATGCTGCCGACGAACGCCTACGCGACGCTCGAACACGAGTACGTCCTCGTGTTTCGGAAGGGTGGTCTCCGAAAGTTCGAACCCGGGGCGAGGCGGCGCTACGAGAGCGCGTACTTCTGGGAGGAGCGCAACCGGTGGTTCTCGGACCTCTGGACCGACGTCCCGGGGATCGGACAGGGACTTTCGGACTCGCAGCTCAGAGAGCGCTCTGGGGCCTTCCCGTTCGCCATCCCCTACCGACTGGTCTGTATGTACTCGATCTACGGCGACACGGTGCTCGACCCGTTCTGGGGGACCGGAACCACGTCGCTCGCGGCGATGGTCGCCGGGCGGAACTCGATCGGGTACGAACTCGACGAGGGGTTCGCGCCGGTGTTCGACGAGCGGGTGGAGTCCGTCGAGGAGCTCTCCGAGCGCGTCGTCGAGCACCGACTCGCCGACCACCGGGCGTTCGTGGACCGTGTCCAGGGAGAGGGTGGAGAACTCGGCTACGAGGCCGAGCGTTACGGCGTTCCCGTCCGGACCGCCCAGGAGCGGGAGATCACCCTCTACGCCGTCGAGGACGTCGAGCGGACGGACGACGGCTACGCCCTCGCGTATCGGACGATCTGACCCGAGAGCCCACACCGTACGAACGTTTTTGTGTTCGCTCGCCGCAGAGTGGCCATGAAGTTCGTGATCGTCGGCTACGGTCGTGTCGGAGCGCGGACCGCACGGGTGCTCGGGGAGGAGGGTCACGAGGTCGTGACGATCGACAACGACCCGGACAAGGTGAGACGGGCGGAGGAGGAGGGCTACGAGGCGATCGAAGGCGGCGGCGCGGACGAGTCGGTGCTCGAGGCCGCCGGACTGGAGGGGGCCGACGCGCTCGCGGGGCTGACCGGCGACCTGAACGTGAACTTCGCGGCCTGTCTCGTCGGCAAACACCACGGCTGTCGGACCGTCATGCGGATCGACGACGACTACCAGGAGGCGATCTACAGGAAGTACGCGGACGACGTGGACGAGATCATCTACCCCGAACGCCTCGGCGCGGCCGGCGCGAAGACCGCGCTTCTCGGGGGGAACTTCAACGTCGTCGCCGAACTCACCGAACTCCTCCAGCTCGCGACGATCACCGTCGACGAGTCGGCTCCCGCCGCGGGATCCCAACTCACCGACCTCGACCTGCCGAAGAACGCGCGCGTCTACGCCCACGGCTCCGGCACCGACCCGCTGACCATCCCGCTCCCCCAGACCCGCGCCGATCCCGGTGACCGGGTCGCGGTGCTCGGCGACAGCGAGGGGCTCGACGCCGTCAGAGGGCTGTTGCTCGACGAGCAGGGCCGATGATGGAGGAAGGTGGGTGGGGCGGTTCGAGGTACTGTCCCTTCGTCCCCGCTGAGTGTCACGATACCGGGTGGCATAAAAATACGTCAGACGAGAGTCAGACACGGGTCGACTCGGGCGGGTCGACCGGTGGACGATGAGTCGGGAGGAGAGGACGCCCTGGAGCGACCTGTTCGCGCGCGCGGCGGCCTACGGTGTCGACCACGAGCGGGTGGAGGGGACCGTCCGGGCGATCAGAGATGGGGAGTGACCCGACCAGGATCGTCGCCGACAGCGACGTGCTCTGTGCCGACCTGTTCGTAGAGGGACCGGCCCGCGAGACGATGGACCTCCTGCGCGCACACGACTGGCTCACGCTCGTCGCGAGCGACGCGCTCGTCTCCGAGGCCGAGACGGCGATTGCCCGGCTCTCGGAGCCGTCGCTCGCGGTCGACTGGCGCGTCCGAATCGACGACCTCAGGGAGCCGGTCGAGGGAACGCCGGGCGACCACCCCGCACTCTCGTCGGCGTACAGGGGGGAGGCCGCACACGTCGTCTCATTCGACGACCGGCTCAGGTCGGCGGAGACGGCGGCAAGACTCCGTGGGCGGCTGAGTACGAGCGTGAAACACCCCGCCGGCTTCGTACGCCTGTTCGACGCCGCCTCGCTCTACGAGGCGGTCGTCGGCGGGGAGTACGCCGGCCCGGATCGCGACCC
>SKWB01000179.1 GCA_007129135.1 Halococcaceae archaeon
GCGCCGACCGGACCGCCACCGAGGACGAGGACGGTCTCCTCCGAGAGGTCGTGGAGCAGCGGGATCATGGCGGTATCACGCCGTGTTCGCGCTCGCCCGTTCGCCCATCCTGATGCCGGTCTTCTTCAGGATCCGTGTCGAGAAGAGCGTGTCCCAGCCGCCGACGTCGATCTCGGCTGCGGGAACGCCCGAGGAGGGCTCCTCGTCCACGTCGAAGAACTCGGCCATCCGGTCGCGGACCTCGCGGATCCGCCGCTCGGACTCGGCCTCGCTCCGCCCGTGGGTCATCGCGAAGACGTTGTACGGCCAGACCCCCTCGTGGCGCGGCCGTTCGTAACAGTGGGTGACGAACGGGAGCGAGGCGACCGACGGGCCGACCTCCCCGACGAGTTCGTCCGGCACGTTCCAGACGGTCATCCCGTTCTCGGTGTAGCCGAGCGCGTAGTGGTTCGGGATGACGCCGATCCGCCTGATCTTCCCCTCCTGGACGAACCGTTTGACCGTTTCGAGCACCCAGTCGGTCGCCACACCGACCTCGGCGGCGACGTCAGCGTACGGCGTCTCTGTCACCGGGAAGCCGTCCTGGACCGCGAGGACGAGGTCGCGTTCGTCGGGGGTGAGCGTCGTCCGGCCGCTCGGCTCGACCGCTGGCCCGAGATCGGAGAGGTCGATATCCCCCTCCGGGATCGGCCCGTCGACGTAGAACTTCGCCTCGACGCGGAACTCCCGTTCTTTGGGTAAGTTGTACGTCGGCTGTCCGGTCTCGGCTTCGATCTCCGCGAGCACCGCCTCGACCCGATCCGGGTCGGCGACGCTCACGACGAACCACATGTTCAGGTGGGGGTGCTCGCGCTCGTAGTTGTGTGCGACCTCGCGGTGGGCGTTCACCAGGTCCGTCACCTCCTCGAACCGCTCGGGCGGGGCGTGCATCGCGACGAGCGTCGCCGCCCCCCCGATCCGCTCGGCGTTGATCAGCGGACCGAACCGCGAGAGCGTTCCGGCCTCACAGAGCGCGCGGACCCGGTCGACGAGTTCACCCTCGCTCACACCCAGGCCGCGTTCGGAGAGCGCCTCGGAAGCGGGGGCGAACGGCCGCTCGGTGACGGGAAAGCCGCCCTGAAACGCGTTCACGACGGCTCTATCGAGTGCTTCGAGCTCGGAGACCTCCGCCCGTGTCATACCTGATTCTCGGGGTTCGTGCGGAATAAGCGTCGCGTTCTCGTACGGGCGGGCGCCGTCTTCCCGGCGATCGTCGGTTCGTCGTGAGGCGCGCTGGATCCCTCTCTCCAGTCGCCCGCATCGTCTACCGGTCCCACCGGAGGGCGTAGAGCTGTACGGGGAGCGACGAGCCGCCGGGGGCGACGACGTCGCTCACGATACCCTCGAACGACGCCGTGTCGATCGGCCACGTCGCGGTCCGGTAGCCGACGACCGCGACCGGGGCCTCCAGGTAGAGCCGCTCGGAGAGCCCACGCACCCCCTCGACGCGGCTCTCCTCGTCGCGCTCGCGCCGGAGGTCCTCGAGGTCGTCGTCCGCGCTCGCCTCGTCGAGCCCGTAGCCGGTGAGGTTGTACCAGGGGCCGTCACCGCCCCCCTCTTCGACGGTGTTCTCGGCGTGAAAGAGCGTTTCGAGCGTCCGCACGCCGTGCGGCGAACAGCCCCGCCAGGCGAACGGACAGACGTCGAAGTCGGCCGTCTCGAACGCTCGCTCCCGGATCTCCGCACTCCCCGCGACCTCCACCTCGACCGGGACGCCGAACGCCCGTATCCGCTCTGCGAACCCGTGGGTACTCTCCGCCAGCGGCGAGGCGCTCCCTTCCGGGGGAGCGAGGACCGAGAGCGGGCGGCCGAGGTACTCGGTGAGCCGCTCGCCGTCGATCGTGAGTTCGCGTGCGACCTCCGCCTCGAGCAGCGAGTCCGTGACCGTCTCGACGAAGGCGTACTCGTGACGTGCGTCGCCCTGTGTGGTCTCGATACCGGTCGCGCTCTCCGATACCTCGTGTCCCGCGTGCTCGCCTCCCTCGCCAGTGATCGTCTCGCCGGACTCGAGGAACTCGCGGATCGGCGTCAGCGCGTCCCGTTCCCAGAGCGCCGCCACCGTGGGATGGTCGTTCGGCTCCTCGCCCGCCGCCGCCTCGGGCCGGAGGTGGGAGAACGCCGGCGGGAGAACGGTGCTGCCGGGGTCGCCGAGCCCCCGATACCGCGCGACCCAGCGCTCCCTATCGAGCAGCATCGAGAGCGCCTGTCTGAAGCTCTGGTCGTCGAGCGGCTCGACCCTGGTGTTGAACGCGAGCGCCTCGAAGCCGTCGTCGGGACCGGTCGCCACGGCCGTGTCGGCACCCTCCCCGGAGAGCCGAACCGGGCCGAGGTCGAACGCGCCGGCGTCGATCGCCCCGCGTTCCACGTCCGCGACGACCTCGCTCGCGGAGCCGTGGACGCGAAACCGGACCTCCTCGAGGAACGGCCCGCCGCGCATCCCGTACGCCTCCGCCCACCTGGCTTCGAGCGGGGGCCACTCCTCTCTGAACGCCAGGTCGACCCCCGTACCCGGGTCGAACGCCTCCACGTCCGCGGGGCCGAGCGTGACCGGCTCCTCGGGGAGCTCACCGACCGGATCCTCCAGGTCGTCGGAGACGTGCTCGGCGAGCAGCGGCACCGAGAACGGGTCCGCCAGCACGCCGACCGGCCCGTCGAAGACGATCTCGAGGTCCCAGTCGTCGCTCCCCTCCACCCCGACCACCGCGTCCGCGATCGACCGGTAGCGTGGGGGTCGGTGCTCCCGCAGGAGCTCGTAAGTGAACTGCACGTCGCTCGGCCGCAGCGGCTCGTCGTCGCTCCAGCGGATCTCCGCGAGCTCGATGCCGACACGCTCGCCGTCGTCCAGTGCCTCCCAGTCGGCGAACGCCCACGGGACCGTCTCGAAGCCGTTCGGCTCGACGAGCGCACCCGAGGCGTAACAGAGGTCGACCAGGACGCCCGTCGGTGCGGACTCGACCGAGAGCGGGGCGAGCGGCTCGAACGCCTCGACGGTCCCGAGGGTGATCCGGCCGCCCCGGGGGGTCTGCTCCTCGGCCGCGTTCGCGCCGCTCCCTCCCTCCCGCCAGGCGCAGCCGGCGACGCCGAGCGAGAGCCCGAGACCGCCGACGCTCCGAAGGAGCGCCCGGCGTCCCGGTCCCGAACCTGCCATGGTCGATGCAGAGCCTCCCGACGCTTAAGTACGTGCCCGGCCGCTACGGAACCGGCGTGATCTCGAAGCCGAGGGCCTCGACGCCCTCGACGACTCGGTCCTGGTCCGCGCTCGCCTCGTAGTAGAAGACCAGATCGAACGTCCCGTCACGGAGGAGCTGTTGACACTCCCAGACGAACTCCTCGCCCTCGAGTGTGAGTCCCTGGTGCTGGTTCGACGAGAACTCTGGGTCGTCCACGCCGGAGTAGACGTAGGTGTCCGCCGGATCGATGCCGGCGGCCTCGGCGATCACCTCGCCCACGTCGATCGTCGCGTCGTGCATCTCGAGGTCCTCGCGCAGGTCGAACTCCGTGTGTACGATCGCCCCGAGGAGTTCGATCTCGCCCGGTTCGAGCAGCGTCAGCGTTCGCTGGTAGAGGTCGTTCGAGAGGGGGTCGTCCATAGCTCCCCCTCAGTTCGGACGGCTAAACCGCTCACGGTCTCCGGTCGCTCTCCCGGGAGGCGGAAACCGGTCCGGGACGCGACAGGTTCTCACCGTCCCCCCGTGACAGAAGGCTCATATCCCTCGCGGCTGTCGGGGTGGACGAATGCGCGCCTGGATTCGGTCGCGGCTCTCCTCGCTCTACGAGCGGACGCTCGAGCGCGAGGTGGGCGACGGTCCGACGCACGTCGCGGTCATCCAGGACGGCAACCGCCGCTACGCGAGGCGCAGGGGCGACGAGGTCCCCGACGGCCACCGCGCCGGGGCGAAGACGACCGAGAACGTCCTCAACTGGTGTGAGGAGCTCGGTATCGAGGAGCTCACGCTTTATGCCTTCTCGACGGAGAACTTCGAGCGCCCGCCGGAGGAGCGCGAGGCGCTCTACGACCTGCTCTGTGAGAAGCTCTCGGAGTTCGCCGACGCGGAGCGGGTCCACGACCGGGGGGTCCGTATCAGGGCCCTCGGCGAGCTCGAACTGCTCCCCGAGCGGGTCAGACGCGTCGCACGCTACGCCGAGGAACGAACGTGCGAGTACGACCGGTTCACGCTCAACGTCGCGCTCGCCTACGGGGGGCGGGCCGAACTGCTCGGCGCGGCCCGCGACGTCGCCCGGGCCGTCGACGCGGGCGACCTCTCCGCCGACGAGATCACCGTCGACGAACTCGACGCGCGGCTCTACGACGCCAGAGTGCGGGACGTCGACCTGATCATCCGCACCGGCGGCGACGAGCGTACCTCGAACTTCCTGCCGTGGCACGCCAACGGCAACGAGGCCGCCGTCTTCTTCTGTGCGCCCTACTGGCCGGAGTTCTCGCGCGTCGACTTCCTCCGGGCGGTGCGGACGTACGAACACCGGGAGGCCTCCTGGCAGCGGAGCCGGCGCGACCGCGCGCTCACGCTCGTCGCCGCGCTCTCGGACGTCGACCTCCCGCGAGCACGGACCGTGATCGACCGCGCGGGCGGAACGCTTCCGACCGACGACGGCTCCGGCATCGACCCCGAGGCTCCCGTCCGCGAGAGCGCGGACTGACTTCGGATCGCGAGAACCGCAGAAACGCTTATTATACGGTCGTAACTGTATCCAGGTCAGGAACGATGGAGGGCCGTAACGTCGTCCACACCGACCTCTCAGCGGACACCGTCTACGCCATCCTGAAGCCACGACGACGACGGCTCGTCCTCTCGTACTTCATGGAGACCTCGGCCGAGACGGCCACCACGACCGAGCTCGCCGAGTGGATCGCCGACCACGAGCGCACCCCCGATCCGGGCGTTCCGGAGCCCTCGCTCCGGACCATCGCGGTCACGCTCACTCACACCCACTTCCCGGTCCTCGACGAGAACGGGATCATCGACTTCAGCTTCGCGAACGACCGCGTCGAGTACCACTCCTCGCCGGACCTCGAGGCCCACCTCGAGCTTCACTGCTGATCTCACGAGCCCTCTCGCTCACCCTGCCACCTGGTCACCGCGAGCATCGCGTAACAGACGATCACCCCCAGCAACACCGCGTCCGTCAGCTCGGACTCCGGGACGAGCCCGACGACCCTCGTCGCCCCGAAGACCAGCGCGCCGATCAGGAGCAGTACCCCGACCGCGATGTCGGTCGCCGACTCGCCGTCCCGGAGCCGGATCGCGACCAGCACGACGAGCCCGAGAGAGAACACCGCCCAGAGGAGGGTCACGAGAACCATACTGGCCGCTCGCCGCCACCGGGGTAAAACGTTGTCCTCGGGAACGGTGGCGTGGCGACGAGCCCCGGGCGCTTCGTTCCAAAGCGCCCGAACCGCCTGAAGACTCGCTTCGCTCGTCTTCCGCCATTCGGCCTATCGGCCGAACCGCCGTCACTTCGCGTTCGCTCGTGACGAGCTTCGGACGGCTCGCTCCGCTCACCGTCCGAAACGCCGTCGTTCCGCTGACGCTCCACGACGAGCTTCGGCCTATCGGCCGAACCGCCGCTGGCGGTTCTGGTAGTCGAGCACCGCCCGGAGGTAGTCCCGTTTCCTGAAATCGCGCCAGTTCACGTCCGTGAAGTAGAGCTCGGCGTAGACCGACTGCCAGATCATGAAATCCGAGAGGCGTTCGGCACCCGTCTTCACGACGAGGTCGGGTTCGTCCGGGAAGACGAGCTCCGCTTCGATCTCCTCGGCGTCGATCTCCTCGGCCGAGCGCTCGCCGGCTTCGACCTCGCCGGCGAGCGCCCGCACCGCCCGGGCGAACTCGCGTTTCCCGCCCAGGCCGATGCTGATCTGGATCGGCGCGTCGGCCGTCTCGGTGTCCTCGGGACCCCTGACGGCGACCCGTTCGGGGGCGTCGATCCCCTCCAGTTCGGCCTCGAGCGTGGGTGCCGCCGCCGGATCGAGGACGCTCACGTAGACGGTGACGCGCTCGGCCTCGAACGCGAACGCCCAGTCGAGCGCCGCCTCCAGCCGGTCGTACGCCCCGCGTTCCAACAGGTCGCGTTCGGTGAGCACGAGCGCGACGTGTCCCGGGGGGCTGCTCTCGTGTTGCTGGATGCGGACGGCGAGGTAGCGGTCGTAGAGGCCCACGTCGGTTCCCTTCTCCGAGGGGACCGTAAGGCTGCCGACTGTTCGGAAGCTTCGGAAAGGGTAAGTGTGCGTCAGCGAAACCCCGAAAGCGTGACCGGCCCGGTGAGTCGTGCCTCCGCGTTCGCCCTCGTCGGCAGCCTCTCGCTTCTCCCACCCGTGGCCGCGACGCTCGCCCTCGACCGGACCGTCCTGACGACGGCGGCGGTCGCCCCGTTCGCGACGGTCGCCCTGCTCGCCGCCTTCGCGATCCGCGACGGCCCCCTCTTCGAACTCTTCGCCCGGCCCGGCGACCGTCGCGAACGGCGGCTCTACGGCCTGACCGGCTTCGCCCTCGCGGCGACCGCACTCGCGATACTGCTCGCGTTCGGGCTCCCGGTGGAGCTGTTCAGCGCCTCGGTCTGTCTCCTCGTGTTCGGCAACCTCGGTGCCCAGCTCGCTCGCACCCGCTCTCGGAGTCCGCTCGCCTCGACGACGGGGTTCGTCGTCGCCGCGACGCTCGCGGGCGTCGGAGCACAGCTCGTCGCGGAGACGGTCGCCTACGGGGAGGTGGGCCCGATCGGCCCGCTCGTCTTCTTCGCCACCGCGGGAGCCCTGATCGCAGCACAGATCAGAGCCGCGCTCTACGAACAGGACGAGCCGCTGATCCTGCTGACGGTCGGCCTCGCCCTCTGGCTCCTCGGCGAACTCGAGTTCGTCCTCTCGCTCCCGGGCGTCCTCCTCGCACTCGGCGTGACCGTCGCGTTCGGTACCGTCGCCTACGCGCTCGGCACCGCCTCGGTAACGGGGATGCTCACGGGGATCGTGCTGGGCCTGCTGACTGTCGTCCTCGGCGGGTACGCCTGGTTCGTCGTCCTGATCGCCTTCTACGGCGTCGGCGGCCTCTCGACGAAGTTCCGGTACGAGGAGAAGCTCGCCCGCGGGGTCGCCGAGGAGAACGACGGCGCTCGCGGCAGCGGCAACGTCCTGAGCAACTCCGCCGTCGCGCTCGTGGCGGTGGTCGGCTACGCCGCCTCACCCACGCTGGTCGACCTCCCACCCACGCTGTTCCTGTTCGCGTTCGCGGGCGCGCTCTCGACGGCGCTCGCGGACACGCTCTCGAGCGAGATCGGCGGCGTCTTCGACGACCCTCGCCTCGTCACGACCGGCCGTCGGGTCCCGCCCGGAACCGACGGCGCGGTCACCTGGCAGGGCGAACTCGCGGGGCTCGCGGGCGCCTCGCTCGTCGCGGCCGTCTCGCTCGCGCTGTTCGACCCCGTCGGGCTCGTCGGCGCGCTCGTCGTCTGTCTCGGTGGCGTCGCCGGAATGACCGTCGACAGCCTCCTCGGTGCGACGCTCGAAGGCGAGTATCTCGGCAACCAGGGCGTGAACTTCCTCGCGACCGTCTCGGGCGCGCTGGTCAGCACGGCGCTCTGGCTGCTCGTCCTCTAGGCGGGGACCTCGAGCTCCTCCGCCGTGCGGATCCTGACGCTCGTGGGCCGTTTGGTGAACTCGCCGAACTCCCGCGCGAGCACCTGGTCGACGCCGCGCTGGGCGGCCACGTCGAGGATCCGCTGGGTGAGGGTGCCGTCGAGCACCACGGCGTACGGCCGTCTCTCCGCGTCCCGCACCGCTTCGAATGCCTCGCTCGCGGGGGCCTCCGAGATCGACTCGAAGGTCTCTGCGAGCAGCCTGATCTCGCCGGTCTCCCCGCCGATCACCGCCTCGACGTGGCCCCTGAGGGTCTCGGGTTCGGGGTCGCCCTCCTCGCTCTTCTCGCCCCCTTGGTCCGTTTCGGCCGCCGAGGGATCCGGCGTCGTGTCGTCCCCGCTCGCGTCGGCGGTGTCGGGCGGGGCCGACTCGTCGTCGCTCGTCCTCGTCCTCCGATCGGCGGGCTCCGGTTCGGGCGAGCCCGGCTCCGTCTCCGTGCCGACGACACCCGCAGCCACGAGCGGCTCCTCGGCCTCGACGACCGCCTCGTAGGGCACCTTCTTCCGCAGCGCGTCCATCACCTCGTCCCGGCTCAGGTCCTCGACCGAGCGGCCGGGCGGGGCGAACGCGACCGCGTCGACGTCGGCGACCTGCGAGAGCTCCTTCATGATCAGCTCGCCGCCACGATCCCCGTCGAGGAAGGCGGTGGCCGTCCGGTCCCTCGTCAGCGCCGCGACCGCCTCCGGGACGTCGGTCCCCTCGACGGCCACCGCGTTCTTGATGCCGTAGCGCAGCAGCGTGAGCACGTCCGACCGACCCTCGACGAGGATGACGGAGCCGCCGTCGACGACGTTCGGGCCCGCCGGGTAGCCCTCGTACTCCGCGATCTCGCCGACGCGAACGCTCTCTCTGACCTGCGCGAGCATCTCCTCGGAGCTCATCACCGTGTCGTCGAACGTCTCCGAGAGGATCGCGGTGGCCCGCTCGACGACCTCCCGTCGCGTCGCCGCCCGGACGTCCTCGATCCGGGTGACCTCGATCGTCGAGCGACAGGGTCCGACCCGTTCGATCGTCTCGAGCGAAGCCGCTAACACGGCGGTCTCGACCTTGTCCATGCTCGAGGCGATCGTCATCTCGCCGCGCGAGACGCCGCGCTCGCTCGCGATCCGGACGTCGATCCGGCCGACCTTCGAGGACTGCTGGAGGTCGTGGAGGTCGAGGTCGTCGCCTAAGAGGCCCTCGGTCTGGCCGAAGACCGCGCCGACCACGTCGCTCCGCTCGACCACCCCGCTCGTCGTTATCTCCGCGTGAATGAGGTACTTCGCTGTATCGTGAATCGTCATGGTAACGGGGCCGAGTGGGCCCCTCGATCCCGGATGTTAGTATCCGACGAACAAAACAACTCCCATCTCCTAATCTGCGGGCTCGCCCCGTCGCTCACCGCTGAGGGCCCCGAAGCCGACCGACAGACCACCGCGTTCCGCAACCGCCCTGGTCGCCCTCCAGGCGAGGACCGGCGCGGCGGCGATACCCACGAGTGCCGCGACGAGCGCGACGGGACCGCCGAGGGCACCGAGCGGCAGGACCTCGACGACGGCGAGCACGGCGACGGGCGTCGCGACCAGCAACGCCCCGACGAGCACGGCGTAGACGGCAACGAGCGTCCTCGGTCCGGGGACGGCGGGGCGGTCGGGCGTCCGTCGGTCGGTCAGCAGTTCGGGGTCGGTCGGGTGCATCTCGGTCACGGCTAGAGGGAGGGCTGCCGGCCGAATATATCTTAGCTGAATGATATTTCTGTCCGCGGCCTTACCGAACCCGATTTCTGTCGGCGTGGGAGGGCGATCGCTCGATCCCGCTCACCGAGAACCGGGCGCCTCCGGCCGCGGACTCCGCGACGGAGACCGACCAGCCGTGTGCCTCCGCGACCTCCTCGACGATGGCGAGGCCGAGGCCGATCCCACCCACGCCGGTCGAGACGCCGACGTCGAAGACGTGCTCTCGCTCTTCGGGAGGGATCCCGGGCCCGTCGTCCGCGACGGCGAACCCGTCGTCGAGCGCCGATATCTCGACGTGGACCCCCTCGCCGCCGTGGTCGATCGCGTTCCGGAGCAGGTTTTCGACGAGCTGTCGCAGCCGGGATCGGTCGGCGACGACCGTCGGTAGCTCGTCGCGCTCGAGCGTCGCCTCGCCTCTCTCCCCGAGCGATCGCCAGGCGTCGTCGACGACCGGGCCGAGCGCCACCGGTGCGGTCTCGCCGACTGTCCGTCCCTCCTTCGCGAGCGAGAGGACGTGGTCGACCAGCGTCTCCATCCGCGAGAGTGCCCGGTCGATCTCGTCGAAGTGAGCCCGGCTCTCGCCGTTTCCGGCGCCGCGTGCGAGGTCGAGGTGACCCTGTGCGACGGTCAGCGGGTTCCGCAGGTCGTGGCTGACCGCGCTGGCGAACGCCGCCAGCCGATCCCGCTCGCGGCGGAGCGCCCGCTCGCGTTCGTAGCGCTCGCTCACGTCACGGGCGAGCCCACAGATCCCCGTCACCTCGCCCTCCTCGCGGACGACGACGACGGTGAACTCGTACGGCGTCTCGACCCCGTCCGGACCCACGAACGGTACCTCGACCTGGGCGCTGCCCCGCTCGTTCGCTCGGACCAGCGTCTCCGCGACCTCGCTCTCGGAGCCCTCGGGGACGAACGCCGAGGCGTGGGCCCCCCTCAGCTCCTCGGGATCGTAGCCGACGATCTCCGGGGTCCCCTCGCTCCAGTCCCGGATGAAGCCGTTCGGGTCGAGCAGGTAGTAGAAGTCGATCACCCCCTCCAGCCCGCCCTCGACGAAGGCGGTCTGCTCGCGCAGTTCCCGCTCGGTGCGCTTTCGCGCCGTGATGTCCCGACCGACACCACAGACACAGCGACCCTCACCGAGGTCGGTGTCGACCGGTGAGCCGGTGAACTCGTAGGGGGTTCGCTCCCCCGTCGCGGACTCGAGGACCGACTCGACGACGACGGTCTCGCCCTCGCTCACGACCGCCTCGATCGCCGCCGTGATCCTGTCGTGCTCCTCGGGCGGGAAGAACTCGACCGGGTGCATCACCCCGATCTCCGCGTCGTCGTAGCCCGTGACCTCGCCCAGCCGGTCGTTCCACCGGAGGAACGTTCCCCCCTCGTCGAAGACGTAGAAGATATCGGTCAGCCCCGCGAGCGCTCGGTCGACGAACTCCCGCTCGTGCTCGAGGTCGGAGCGGGCGCGCCGTCCCGAGACCGCGTTCTCGATCCGCTTCCCGAGCATCGCGTACTGCTCCAGACCGCCACCCTTCTGGACATAGTCGGTCACCCCCGCAGAGATGGCCTCGCTCGCGATCTCCTCGCTTCCCTTGCCCGTGAAGAGGACGAACGGGAGGTCGGGATCGCGGTCGCGCACCGCCGCGAGCAGCGAGAGGCCGTCCATCCCCGGCATGTCGTAGTCGCTCACCACGCAGTCGGGGGACCCGTCCTCGATCCGCGAGAGCGCCGTCTCCGGGTCGGTCTCGCTCACCACGCGGGCTCCCTCCATCTCGTGTTCGAGCGCGCTCGCCGCCAGTTCGGCGAACGCGGGGTCGTCCTCGACGTGGAGGACGGTGAGGGGCCGAGTCATTACGAGTAATCGTATACGAACGGTCCTAAACCTTACCATTATAGTACGATAATTGAACAGTACGTGTCGCGAGGGCACCGGAGATCGACGGGTCTTCGCCGTACGGCGTCGGTTCGGTAGACGGTCTCCGATCTACCGACCTTTATAGCCGCCTGCCCGCTGTAGCACGTATGGCGACGCACATCGTGCCGGTCGGCTTCGACTACGACCGGCTGATCGCGCCCCTGATCCGCGACCAGCTCTCGGTCGACCGGGTGATCCTGCTCGAAGGCGCCGTCGGGAGCGAGGCGAACGTCGAGTACTCCCGGCACCTCTCTCGAAAGCTCGAGAAGGACTTTCGGAACCTACTGGGTGCCGAGACCGAGCGCGTGGTGGTGGAGGACGTCTACGACTACGACGCGGCGTTCGAGCAGGCCTACGGCCTCATCGACGCGGAACTCGACGCCGGCAACGACGTCTGGGTGAACGTGAGCGCGATGCCCCGGCCCGTGAGCTTCGCCGTCGCGACGGCCGCCCACTCGCTGTCGGTCGAACGACAGGACGACAGGGACAGGATCCACACCTACTACACGGCCCCCGAGAAGTACCTGGAGACGGAGCTCGCCGAGGAGCTCCGGAAGGAGGCGGACCTGCTCGCGGACGTCCGGGAGGGCGAGGTCGACCCCGAGCGGATCGACGAACGCCTCGGCTCGATCCGCGACCTGCTCTCGGAGTTCGACGAACGCGGGACCACCATCGGCGCGATGGAGATCGACGGACGCCACATCGTCGAGTTCCCGGTCGCGTCGTTCTCGAACGTGAAGCCGTTCGAGGAGCTGATCCTGTTCAAACTCGGCGAGGACGGCGAGTTCGAGTCGGTGAGCGAGCTGGCCGGCGCGCTCGCGGCCGAACTCTCCGAGGAGTACACCGACAGCTTCCGCTCGAAGGTGATCTACAACGTCGACCGGCTCGGCCCGGGCGGGAAGGGCTACGTCGAGCAGGAGCCCCACGGGAAGTCCCACCGAACGCGGCTCTCGCGCATCGGCGAGCTCTGGGTCAGAGCGCACACGGACGACGCCGAATCCGGGGGGTAGGGACACCGATCGCCGTCTCTCGCCACACGAGCGTTCGACGGGGTCGGGCTGGAACGGTGCAGTCGGGACCCGCTCGCTCGGTCGCCCGTCGCCGTCGGGGACACCGTCTCGAGGCGCGTCTGCCGTCCGTAAAACCGCTCGGGGACGGCCGTCCGCTCACCACCACACGCTGAACAGGACGGTGAACGTCAGGTAGGCACCGACGGTCGAGAGGACCGGGACGACGTTCTGGACGGCGATCACGCGGCCGGTCGTCGCGGGGTCGAACAGGTCGGCCGCCGTCGGGATCTCCTCGGGCTCCTCCTCGCCGATCGGTGGGGCGTCCTCGCCGGGTTTCTCCTTCGCGAGCGCGCCGACCGAGAGGGCGGTCCGCCGCTCGCCCCGGATCACCTCGATGAGGGTCGCGCTCCGGGTCGCCCGACCCCAGCCGAGGCCGACGATCGAGGTGGTCGCGATGATGACGAACGAGGCGGGGATGCCGATCGCCGAGAGGCCGATCACGATCGTCGAGGAGACGACAGCGACGACGATAGCCGCCGTCAGCGGCAGGTCGGTGATCTCGTTGCCGAGCGTGTCGAGCGTCCGGCGCGCGATGGTGAACGCGCCGACGGCGACGGCGACACAGCCCAGCACGATCATCAGGTCGACGTCGACGCCCGCGCCAACCAGCGGGGCGATCGCGTTCGCGATGTTGGAGGTGCCCGAGGAGAAGGCCATCAGGCAGCCGATGCCGACGACCACGACCGCCCCGCCCAGCTCCCGGGTCGTGGTGTTCGGGCCGGCGGTCGGTCGGGGGAGGGTGCCCGAGCGATCGACCTCGACGAGCGGGCCGGGACTGGCGGTGATCGCCACCCACCGGTTGAGCCGCGGGTAGAGGTACCGCCCGATCATTCCCGAGACCCAGAACCCGACGATCGGCGCGACGATCCACCAGACGGCGATCTCTCCCATCACCGCCCAGTTCAGCTCGTTCGTCGCGACGCCGAGGCCCGCGATGGCGCCGACCGCCGTCATCGAGGTCGAGGCGGGAACGCCGTAGTAGTTGCCCACGAACAGCGCCCCGCCGATGAAGAAGAGGACGACGATGCTCGACTCGATCGTGAAGACGGTCGGGTCGGTGACGAGTTCGTTGCCGAGCGTGTCGACGACCTCGCGACCGATCGTCCAGGCACCGACCAGGAAGAAGACCGACATCAGCGCCGCCGCACCGACCTTCGAGATCGCGTTCGCGCCGACCGCCGGACCGAACGCGGGGCCGGTCGTCGCCCCGCCGATGTTGAAGCCGACGAACAGCGCGACCGCTATGCCGAGGAGTAAGAGGAGTTCGCTCATACCGATCGGAGGGAACGACGGCGGTTAAGCGGCCGGTCTCCGACCGAGCGACGGTGTGGACTCTCGCCCCTCCACGGGGTCCGACGGTGCGCACCGTCGGACCCGAACCGCGTCACGGATGCGTGGGTATTCCCGTCTGGAGGCCCGATCTCCGGTCATGACAGCACACGGCGATCGGAGCTCTTCGTTGGGAGTGACCGGTCGATGAACCCGATCCGTGTCGACTTCGTCGTCGACCTCGCCTACGGGCTGATGATCTTCGTCGCCATCGGACTCATCCTCACGGCGGGGACCGGCGTCGGCGTCGCGTTCGGGTTGGGTGTCCTGGTCTCGTACGTCATCCACATCGCGTGGAAGATGGCCCGATTCGACCCCGACTGGATGACCCGCGAAATGGCCGACCGTGTCGAGAGGACGGTCGAGGACACGGTGAGCAAGGAGGTCGAGAAGGTCGAGAGGACGGTCGGGGACACGGTGAGTAAAGAGGTCGAGAAGACCGTCGGAGATACGGTCAGCAAGGAAGTCGAGAAAGTCGAGCGGACGGTGGGTGAAACGCTGAGCGAAGAGGTCGAGAAGACGGTCGGGGACACGGTGAGTAAAGAGGTCGAGAAGACGGTCGGGGACACGGTGAGCAAAGAGGTCGAGAAGACGGTGGAGAAGACCGTGGGTGAGACGGTGAGCAAGGAGGTCGACGAGATGGCCGACCGGGTCGAGCGGACGGTCGGTGAGACGGTGAGCGAGGAGGTCGAGCGGACGGTCAGAGGGGAGGGCGAGGAGGCCGCCGACGCTCAGGGACGAACGGACGAAACCACGGACCAAGAGCCGGGGACCCGGGACGAGAAAGCGGAGTCGGACTGATCGGTCGGGACCCGTCGACGTGTCCCCGAGCCCCTCCCCGTCGTCTGTCCGTTCGGTCCGTCGGTCAGGGTCGGTTCCGTATCCCGTTCACGGACCGGGCTCTGCGTCGCTCCAAGCGCGTCGAACGGACTCGCACGGCTCCGAGTCGGTTCCCGGTCGACGACCCTCAGCGTTCACCGGCCGACCGGCTCCCGTCCTCGAGCGCTCGTCGAGCCGCCCGCTCCTTTTCGACCCGCGTCGCGAGCATGAGGAACGTCGGGAGGATGGTGAAGACCACGGCACCCGCGGCCGCCGCGGAGAACATCGTCGCGCCGAGGACGATGTCGACCGCCTCGGGGTTCGCGGCCGGCAGCCGGGTGTGGTGTGGCCCGCCGACGATCGGGACGAAGTAGTCCACGGTGAGATCGAAGGTGTACCAGGCGAGCGCCGCCGCCACGGCCGGGATCGAGAAGCGGGCGTAGCGGTGGATGAGGAAGGCCTGGACGACCATCGCGAGGTGGCTCCAGAAGAGGAACTGGTACATCGCGGGGTCGAGGTAGGCGTAGTGGTCCCGGAGGACGAAGAGGGTGTACGGCGTCCAGAGCCCGAGTTTGATGTTACCTATAAAGGCGAGCGCGTTCAGCAGCTCGCTGGGTCGGCCGAGTTTGTAGAGCGCGAGGCTCGCCGCCATGAACAGCGTCGCGAGCGGGCTGTCGGGCACCCACGGCCACATCAGGACGGGGGTACCCGCGAACTGGCCGGCGTAGTAGTAGAAGCCGAAGGCGGTCCCTCCGACGTTGATCGCGACGATCGCCCAGGCGTAGCGCAGCGCGAACGCCTCCAGTCGGTCCGGTAGCGGGGCGACGTACCGCGGGAGGCTCTCCCCGTGCGACTCGGCCATCACCCGAGTGGGTGTCCGACCGACGTATAGACCTGCCGATCCCTGGAACCGTCCACGGGAAGGATCGCCTCCGAGGCCTCGACTCCCGTGGTGAACGCGCTCGCCGCGTACGGACCGCTGTACTCGGGTACCGCTCGGATCGAGAGGAGGGAGATGCTCCGGCCGGTACGGACGGAGAGCAGTCCGTATCACGGGATCCGATAGCCGGTCCGCCAGGTTCGCGCCGTTGCCCTCGGGGGCGCTTCGAACCGGTCGGTGGACGTATCGCCCCGCGA
>SKWB01000399.1 GCA_007129135.1 Halococcaceae archaeon
CGTTACTCGCTACCACCAGGGCACACGTCGATCAGCGACGAGGGGCGATTCGGACGGTGATCATCACGGACGATACACACAGAGAAGAGCTCCGCGAGGCGGCGAGCGCTGCCCGACGACGTGGGAACAACCAGGTCGTCATCGTGCTGACGCCGACCGTGTTGTTCGAACCGGAGGGAATGGGCGACCTCGCGACCGCGTACGATCGGTACGTGGAGTTCGATCGGTTCCGACGATCGCTCGAGGCGATGACCGGCGTCGAGGCGCTCGAACTCGCCCCTGGTGAACGTCTCTCGGCCGTTTTGAACTCTGGCCGACGACGGAGGGCCACTCGACCATGAGGGGGATCGATCGGTTCCCCGAGCGAACGGAGGTGCCGACGTGGATCGGCTCCATCGCCGTCCTCGTGACCATCGCAGCGTTCGCAGTCGTCGGCGGGGCACCCGGTGCGCTCGCAGCGACGGCCCTCGTTCCGGTCTGGTTGCTCCTGCCTGGGGTCTACGTCGTCGCGTTCGGACACGTCCTGCTCGCCGCGTTCGCCGGCGACCTCGACGTCGTCTCCGTACTCGCCGTCGAACTCGGGCTGTTACTCGTTCTCGCGGACGCAGCGAACGCGTATCCACGACCGGGCACGCTCTTCGCGAACACGGTCTTCGCCGCCGGTGGACTGGTCGTGGTCACGGCCGCGATCCTCGTCGCCGAGGTGGCGCTCTGGATCGCCGCGGGGGGGTTGTTGGTAGCGTTCGGAACGCTCACCTACGGGATCCACCGGTACGAACTCGTTTCACTCGAAGTGATCAACGATGAGTCAGGAACATGAACTAGACGCGGATCCGTCGGAGACGCAGGCGGGTCTGGTCGCCCAGCTCCGACTGCTAGACGCGGAGAACGCCCGCCTCAGGGAGCGGCTCGCGGAATCCCGACGAACGCGTCACCGGGAAGCGGCGCGCGCGCTTGCCCTCACTGGACTCGTCGCCATCGTGGGTGGAATCCTCTTCCCGGTCGCACGCGAGGTCTTGCTCGCTCTGGGTGGGACCGGCCTGTTCGCCGCGATCCTCGTCGTCTATCTCACACCCGAGACGTTCGTCTCCGCCGCCGTCGGCGAACGGATCTACGAGGCGCTCGAGGCCGACCGGTCCGCGATCGTCGACGAACTGGAGTTGCGTGACGAACAGGTCTACCTCCCTGTAGAGCGGGGTGTCCGACTCTTCGTCACCCAGCACCGCGAGTACGAACGCCCTTCGGACGACGAGCTAACCTCGCTCTTCGTCACGTCCTCGGACGAACTGGCTCGCGGGGTCGCGTTCCAGCCGACCGGCTACGCACTGTACGACGAGTTTCGACGGACGGTTCGAGGGGGATTCGCAGACGACGTAACTGTACTCGCATCCCAGCTCGCGGATGGGCTGGCCGAATCGTTCGAACTCGTCGAGACCGCTACAACCGACGTGGAAGACGGACGGATCTCCATCGGACTCACGAACAGTGCGTACGGCCCCGTCGACCGACTCGATCACCCCGCCGCATCGGTCGTCGGGGCGACGCTCGCCGCAGAACTCGACACCCCGGTGACGGTGGAGGTGACGGATTCGACCAGCGCGGACTGGCTGGTCACCTGTCGGTGGGAGTAGAGGTGGGCTCCTCGACCACTTCGGTCCCGCAAGAGGTACAGAGATCCGCCTGCCATTCCACTGTCACCCGTATCTCGACATCACTTCCACAGTCCGGACAGTGACCTGTGCGAGTGGTACTCATCCAGTTAGATAACAACGTGACGAGTAATGAGTTTAATGTAACCATCCGGGTACGTTACCCCGGGCAGAAAGTATTACCACGGGCCTGTCAAGACCGGACCCGCCCGGCTCACTCCCTCCGTTCGCCGCCGTCGCTGGCTGCGGTTGCCCTGTTCGGTGCGTCGGCACCGGGGATCTCGACGGTCGATAGGAGCTCCTCGACGACGTCCTCGCTCGTCATGCCGCTCAGTTCACCCTCGGCCGTGAGCAACAGTCGGTGTATGAGCGCCGGTCGTGTCATCGATTTCACATCGTCCGGGATGACGTAGTCCCGACCCCGGATCGCCGCGCGTGCTTTCGAAGCATGGAGGAGCGCGAGCGTGGCGCGGGGTGATCCGCCGTACTCGACGTCCGGATGATCGCGGCTCGCTTCCACGAGCGCGAGAACGTAGTCCCTGACGTCGGATTCGACGTGAACGTCGACGACCGCCTCCTGCGAATCGAGGATCTCCGCCGGTGAGACGACCTGTTCGATACCATCGACTCCGAGTTTCGGTTCCGGTCCGAACCGATCGAGGAGCGCGAGTTCCTCCTCGTGGTCCGGTATATCGACCGTTAGCTTCAACTGAAACCGGTCGCGTTGAGCCTCGGGAAGCTCGAACGTTCCCTCCATCTCGATCGGGTTCTGTGTCGCCACGACCATGAACGGGGAGGGGAGGGCGAGCGTCTCTCCCTCGATCGTCACCTGTCGCTCCTGCATCGCCTCGAGCAACGCACTCTGGGTCTTGGGAGTGGCCCGGTTGATCTCGTCTGCGAGCAACAGGTTCGTGAATACCGGTCCTCGCTGGAGCACGAACTCCCCCGACGACTGGCGGTAGACGTGTGTGCCGGTGATGTCCGCGGGTAAGAGGTCAGGTGTCATCTGCACGCGTGATTCGTCGAGGCCGCTCGCCCGTGCGAACAGCGTTGCGGCAGTCGTCTTCGCGACGCCGGGGACTCCTTCGAGGAGGACGTGTCCGTTCGTCAGGAGCGATATAGTTAGGTTTTCGATCAGGTCCGCCTTACCGATCAATACCCCTTCTATCTCGTCCTGAAGCGCCGCGTAAAGTTCGGCTGGGTCACTCATTGTTATCGTCTTCTCCCCGACGCGACATAACGGCTGTGACTACGCGGTCGCGCCTGTCTGCGTCCCACTCCGGATACCGATCGTCGAGTATCGAGCGCATCTCGCGTTCGGTCGGAGCGTCCGGCGTCGACCGTTCCACCGTCGGTTTCAACCGTCGGAGCCGATCGCCGATCCGCCTGAGTTCGGACCACCGGTAGATCGCTCCGATCCCCAGGATGAGCCCGCCGCCGAGGATCGCTTGCATGGCCGCTGACTCACGGAGGACCAACACTGCGGCCGTGAGCGGTGGAATCTCGCCCGAGTGAGAGGTATCGAAGATCACTCGATCGTGTGTCGAGACGAGACCGTTCGCGAACGCCCGATTCCCGTCCCGCTCGAGCATCGCGTTGATGAACACGCTCGGATCGCTCACGGTGACCACCTCTCCTTCCCCGACCTGTTCGACGGTGACGACCGGATAGGGCCCCATCTCGTCACCGTCCGAGAGCTCCCCGGTCCGGGTTCGATCGAGATAGGCGAACTCCGAACTGCTGACGAGAACGGTCGAATCGCCCGCGTCGAGCGCCGATCCGTGGTTGAGAGTCAGTTCCTCGACACCGATCAGATAGGGGTGTGCCGACACGTCGGGGGCGACGACGAGTGCGGGCGACCGGAAGTAGCTCCGCTCGTCCCGGAGCGGGTCGCCGTCGATCCGGGTGCTCGCACCGAGGTCCGCGAGTAAGGGGTTGGTGTGCGGTCCGTACGCGTCAGCGACGACGAGCGTTCCACCCCCCTCCACGAACGCGGAAAGGCGGTCACGGTCGGTATCCTCGTACGGCTCCTCGGGCGAGAGAACGAACGCTACCGTCCCCTCTTCGGGTACCTCCTCGTACCGTTCGGTGTCGGTCAGCACGATCGCCTCCCGGTCCGCCGACTCCGCTTCCCCGCGGAGCTCCGACGTCCCCTCCCACGACGGCGTAAAGGTCCCATAAGCGGCGCCGGAGATGCTCGCCGCGACGACGACCGTTATCACCGCGACGGCGCCGAGACCGATGGCGAGCAGTTCGGGATACGTCCGGTTCGTTGGGATCCAGTCCATCTCAGAGCAACTCCCAGGGGAAGACCCCGACGAGCCATCGGACGACGATGTACCCGAACACCGCCAGACCGGCGAGGACGACCCATCGAAGGCGTCGTCGCCACTCGGGGGTGACGTTTACCGGCGCGGTGAGTTCGGTGACGATCAGGAGACCGATGAGCGAGAGCAAGAAGAACAGCTCGAGCGAGAGCGCGTCGAACAGCGCGAGTACCACGATCGCCGACAGCATCCACGCGAGCTGTCCGTTCAGGAACAGCCGTCGTCTCCGTGTGAGCATCTATCTGTCCCTCCCACGGACCTTCGCCGGTGCGTCGATGGAATCGTCGGTCGACTCCCCGATGTAGTCCACGATCCTCGCGGCCCGACTGTTCCTGATCGCCGTGGACGCCGTCACCGGCTCGATCCCCGATCTCTCCCCGTCGTCGTCCGAGACCAAACAGCACCCCAGGAAAAATCCCAGTGCGATCGACGACACGCTCAGTCCCCCGAGAAAGAGCGATTCGAAACCCATGAACAGAAAGAGCGCGGCCGTCGAGCCGACGACGAACCCCGTCCATCTCGTCCACCGCTTTCGAATCCCCTGAGCC
>SKWB01000310.1 GCA_007129135.1 Halococcaceae archaeon
ATCGCGTGCGGACCGCCGTGGATCTCGACCGCGAGCGGGTAGCTCCCCTCGGGGTCGAAGTCGGGCGGGTGGAGCACCCAGCCCTGGATCTCGACTCCCTCCTCCGAGTCGAAGCGGACCTCCTCGGGCTGTGGGATCGCCCGGCCGTCGAGGTACTCCGCGTTCACCCGGGTGAGGCGGTTCTCCTCCGCGCCGCCGGGGGTCGTGACGAAGAGGTCGCCACGGTGGTCCCACTCGCTGCGCGTGAGCGCGACGGCGTCACGGCCGACGTCGAAGCCGTTCACCTCCCCCCGGTGGCTCACCGTCTGGACCTCACCGCCCTCGGCCGACACCCGGCGGAGCGCCGTCTCGCCCTCGTCCGGCGTGAGGAAGTAGAGCCGCTCCTCGGCCGGGTCCCACTTCGGTGCGGAGGAGACGGTCCGGTCGAGGTCCTCGGTGAGGGTGCGGGTCTCGCCGCTCTCGCGATCGAAGAGCCGGATGTCGGTCAGCCGGAGCGTCGCGCGCTCTTCCGGCGTGTAGGTGAACGCGATCCGTCCGTCGCTCGCGGCCGCGAGTTCGGCGACCCAGCCGCTCGTCCGCGTGACCGTCTCCGCCGCCCCGGTCGCCAGGTCGTGAGCGACGACGTCGTAGACGGTCGAGTCGTCGGGCTCCTCGCCGCGTTTCACGGCGTAGTAGAGCGTCTCGTCGTCGCCCCACTCCGGGGCGACGTAGTCGAACTCGAACGAGCCCTCCTCCACGCCGGTCACCCGCTCTACCTCCCCGGTCTCGACCTCGCAGAGATAGACGTGGCTCCGCTTGCCGTCGGTATACCGAGCCCCCGCGCGGTAGATCAGCCGGTCGATCACCCGTGGGTCCGGCTCCTCGGGTTCGTACTCCGGGTCGTCGACGGCGAGGTCGCGCTCTTCCTCTCGGTCCTCGGCGGTGACGCCCTGCGTGAACGCGATCCGGTCTCCGTCGGGACTCCACGCGATCGAGGAGACCCCCCCGACCACGTCCGTCAGTCGCTCTGCCTCGCCGCCGTCCGCGGGAATCACCCAGAGCTGTGAGCGGTCGTCGTCCTGGCCGCGGGTGCTGACGAACGCGAGGCGGTCCCCGGAGGGGCTCCACCTCGGCTGCGAGTCGACGCCCTCGCTCACCGTGAACCGGCGGGCTTCGTCGCCGCCGAGGGAGGCGAGGTGGACCGTCGCCTCGTAGCTCTCCTCGTCGTCGGGT
Organism: Halococcaceae archaeon; assembly: GCA_007129135.1. Lineage (GTDB taxonomy): Archaea > Halobacteriota > Halobacteria > Halobacteriales > Halalkalicoccaceae > Natronorarus. The sequence goes on from SKWB01000310.1 coordinate 1,213, forward strand.
ACCGTCCGGACGAACGCGACCCGCTCGCCGTCCGGTGAGACGCTGGGATCGCCCACCTGTACGATCTCGTGGTAGTCGTGAGCACTGACCGTCTTCATGACTGACGGTTCCGATCCCCGACAAAAATACGCTATCGGTTCGAAACGATCCCCGTCGGCCTCAGTTACCGATCTCGACCCGGCCGCTCGTCGCGTCGTTCAGGCGGTCGGCGAACGCCTCGGTCTCCTCGACGGGAACCCGAACAGAGAGGACGACCCACTCCCCGTACTCGGCGTCGAACTCGTAGCCCGCGCTCTCGACGATCCCCCTCACCGTGCCCGAGTCGTCGTAGGCCGTCTCGACCGCGAGCCGGGTGTGCGGGCGTTCTTCGACCACGTCAGCCGCCGCGATGGCTTCGCGCACGCCCCGCCCGTACGCGCGGACGAGACCGCCGTAGCCGAGTTTCGTCCCGCCGAAGTAACGCACCACCACACAGACGACGTTCTCGAGCTCCTCGCCCTGCAGGACGTTGAGTGCGGGTTTGCCCGCCGACCCGCTCGGCTCGCCGTCGTCGCTCGACCACTCCCTGAGCGGGTCCTCCCTGACCCGGTAGGCCGGCACCGCGTGGCTCGCGTCGTCGTACTGCTCCGCTACGCGCTCGACGAACGACTCGGCCGCCTCGGTGTCCTCCGCCGGAGCGATCTCGCCGACGAACTCCGATCCACGAACCTCGAAGCCAGCGCTCGCGGGCGCGGCGACGGTCCGGTAGACGTCGGCCATCAGCCCACCTCGCTCATCCGCGCTTTCCCCGCTCGATGACGAACAGCGCCGAGAGGCAGACGAGCGCGCCGAGTTCGGCCACCTTCGAGACGAAATCGAGGGGGTCCGCGACCATGTGCTCGATCAGGCCCGGCAGGAACGCTCCACCGTGGGTGTGGCCGAACGTCCCGGGGAGGAGACCGCCGAGGTCGCCGACGAAGTGCCAGGCGACGTAGCCGACGAGCGGCCCGACCATCAGCAGTACGCCGTAGAGGTAGACCAGGTCGCGACGGGCGCCGAGGACGAACGCGAGGAGGCCGGCGACGAGCCCGAGAACGAACAGCACCGAGAGCGGCGCGAGCGGGTCCGGCATCGTGCTCGCCCGCCAGTAGATCGCCAGCCGCTCCGTCGAGTCCCAGAGGTGGATCACGCCCGTCACCGCGACGAGCTGGATGGTGACCAGCTGCAGCGCCGTCTCGGCGGCCTCGTCCATGCCCCCAGTTCGCAGCGGGTCGAAAAATGGCCGTCGGTTCGCTCGGAGGGTGGTCGATCCCGACAAACAGGTTATCCCGTTGAACGGAGTACCGATCCCATGGACAAGCACGTGCTGGTGGCGCTCGACGGCTCGCCCGGATCGGAACGAGCGCTGCGAAACGCCTGCGAACGGTTCGCCGACGACGAGGTCACGGCGCTCTACGCGCTCGACCCGTTCGGCCACTACCGCGACCGGCGTTTTCCCGACAGCCTCGGCGACTGGAACCGCGAACTGAGCGAGTACGCCGAGGAGCTCTTCGCGGAGGCCCGCTCGACCGCCGCCGACCACGGCGTCGACCTCCGAACCGAGACGGTCACTGGCGATCCGGCACGCGTGATCCCGGCGTACGCCGCGGAGAACGAAGTGGACGAGGTCGTCGTCGGCGCACACGCCGCTACCGGAGCGGTAAGCGTCCTCCTCGGAAGCGTCGCGGAGGCGGTGGTCCGGCGGTCGCCCGTGCCGGTGACCGTGGTTCGCTGAGCCGTACGGCCGTCCCTAGGAGTGCCCGAGACAGACCAGGTCGCTCTCGGGGTCGTACCGGACGATACCCCGGTCGGCGAGCGCCGGGAAGTGTCGCTCCCTGAGTCGCTCGGAGAGCCCTCCGTCACAGCTCACGCGCGCGTCTACGCGTTCGGCCACCTCCTCGACCGACGCCGGGTACGAACACCGAGCGAGGTACGCGAGCGCGCACTCGATCGCCTCACCTCCGTCGATTCCGGCGGAGTGCTCCGGCGACGATGCCTCGATCCGACGTCGTCTCCCCGTATGAGTCGACATCGAGTGAACGAACACCTCCGATGGGGATACACCCGGTGCCTGCGTGGACAAGGCCCGCCGCACGGGCTAGTGGTTCGAGGCCTCGAACGGTTCGAATCCCTCCAGCGTCACCGTGTAGGCCTCCTCTCCGGAGTGATACCGGATCACGTACTGCGTCGGGTACTCGTCCGCCTCCGGGAACCGTTCCGGGGTGCGGATCGGTGCCGCGTCCTCTCCCATCAGTTGCCCGAGATACTCCGTCGTGATCATCGGCTCGAAGAAGTTCAGGTCCCCGTCGTAGTGCCCCCAGACGAACGAGTGCGTGAACGCCTCGTCGCTCGGCACCCCCGGCCCGTCCCACTCCGGGGCGAGCGCGTCGAAGAGGTGTTCGCCCATCGCCGGGACGACGTAGTTCGTCCGGAAGTAGTCGGGTGGAACCTGATCCGCGGCGATCGGCACCTCGTAGGGATCGTCGTCCGACTCGTCTGGCAGGAAATTTACCCCTTCGATCTCGCCGATTTCGTCCTCCGTATCGAGGTAGAAGTGAACGTCGAAGTGCGGAACGCCGTAAACCTCCGGTGGGCCGTGTCCGCTGGGCATCCAGTCGAGCCCCAGCCACTCGAACGGGGTCAGGTCCTCCCCGTCCGGAAACTGAATCGAAACGAGTTCCATTTTCTCTGGGTCGAGACCCTCGATCACACCCGCCGTCAGGTGCACACCGACGAACGTCGGCCTTCCTGCGGGAGAGGTGGTGACGAACGTCCGCACCTCGCCGTCACCGAGGTCCTCAGAACCGCTCCACTCCGTGTGACGGGCCGGAGGAAATCCGGTCCGTCGTCCCCTCCCGCTCGAATGCGTCGTTGGATCGGGTGGTCCGCGCGCGCTCGCCGTTCCGATCGACGCCCCCGCACCGGACACACCCAGACCGGCGAGGAACGTCCGTCGTGTCGATACCCGTCGCTCGTGTGTTCGCTCTCGCATGGTTCTCTCCCGTATCAGGTGGTCCCCTCCCCAGCCCCTCCGCGATCGGTCGAGGACAGGATCGATGGGTACCCGTCTTCGACCGGCGTACGTCCCATCTACGAGTGTGGTAATGGTATTACCTCCTGAGAGGCACTCTCGCGACGAGAGACGATCGGGTCGTCACAGGGTTATCCGAGGGTCAGGAGAGTTCGATCCGGCGGACGAATCCGAGCTCCCTGATCTCGTTGAGCAGGTCGCCCGGGATCGGTTCGTCGGTGACGAGGTGCAGGCGCGGCTCGTCGGTGGA
>SKWB01000390.1 GCA_007129135.1 Halococcaceae archaeon
ACGATGGGATTCGAACCGCGGCTCGACCGCGAGCCACATCCCTACCCCTAGATCCCGAACGTCGCGCGCAGGAAGTCCCGGGTGCCGGGTCCGAGACCGACGGCGAGGATCGCGATCAGGAGGATCATCGCGTACCTCGGGCTCTCCTCGAAGATCGTGTCGTCGAAGACGTAGACGACGAGCGTCGCCGCGAGCACCTTCACGGGGAGGAAGGGCCAGGCGGTGCCGATCAGCTCCGAGAGCCACGCCGGCTGCACCGCGCCCGTGATGTCGATGATCGCGGCGTTGACGACGTGTTTCGGCGAGTACGAGGGGATCCCCAGCGGCGCGGACCAGTCGAGGCTCAGCACGTTCGCGACGCCGTCGACGGTGTGGCCCCAGATCACGAGCGCACCCATGAGGCCGGTACCGGCGTTGACGACCGGTGTCGCGCGCTGGGTGACCACCCAGACGATCGCGGTGATGAGCGTCGCGCCGACCAGCGTGATCAACGGGACGAGCGGCTGGAAGCCGAGGACGTCGGTGGTGAGCACCAGCCAGCCGAGATACCCGAACGTCGCGGTGACCGCGAGGATCCCGAAGCCCGCGAGCGGGTACTCGTAGCGGTCGACCAGCCCCCGGTATTCGGCGAGAACGCTCGCGACGAGCGCGGCGACCGTGACGAAGAAGACGGTGAAGTAGATCAGCGGGCTGATGAGAAAGCCGCTCGCGGGGAACGGGATCGTCGGCCCGCTCGCGTCCATGAGCGCGACGTTCGCGTCCTCGACCACCCGAAGCGCCCCGCCGAAGAGCATGAACGGGAAGAGCGAGAAGAAAAACCGCGGGCTGTCGCCGACGTCGAGCCGTCTGAGCAGGAAGATGACGCCGATCAGCATGAAGATCAGGACGACCGCGTAGCTGACCGTCGAGAGCGTCGTGTAGCCCGGTTCGGCGACGATCCCCGCGGCCGCCGTACACTCCGTCGCGTCGGTGACGATCGTCGTCTCGCCGCCCGAGCGGATCGCACAGGGCGCGCCGTAGGCGTCGGCGACCACCGGGCCCCAGAAGTACCGCCAGAGGAACTCGTCGTAGACCTGTCGGGGGAAGGCGAGCGCGCCGGCGACGAGCGCGAGGACGCCCGCGAGGAGCGCACCCCCCCACGCCCGCTCGGGGTCGACGCCGTAAACCTCGTCCATACGGTAGGTCGTGCGGGCCGTCGATTTGAGGGTTGCGGTCGCCCCCCGTCGGACTGATACGTGCGGAGGATCTACCCGGCATCATGAACAGGCGAAGCGTCCTCGCTGCCGGGGCGATCGCGGTCGGCGTCGCGGGCGGGGCCGCCGCGATCCGATCGCGGGAGGAGTCGGCGGGCCCCGGTTCGCCGGAGCCCCACCCCGGGATGGACGTCGAGACGCGGGCGGTGATGGAGGGAACCGACAGGGAGACGCCGATCTACGAGCTTCAGGCACCCGAGTCCGGACCGACCGCGATGGTGTTCGGCGGCCTCCACGGTGACGAGGTGAACGGCTATCGCGCCGCCGAGGAGGTGGTCGGTTGGCGGATAGAGACGGGAACGCTCGTCGTCGTCCCCTGGGCCGACGTCGTCGCGGTCGAACGCGACAGCCGAGAGGGCCCCGACGGCGACCTGAACCGCACGTTTCCGAGCGGCGAGGAGCCGACCAGTGACCTCTCCCGGGAGCTCTGGGCGGAAGTGGAGGCCTCCGACCCCGACGTGGTGCTCGACCTCCACCGCTCGCGCGGGATCTACGACACACACCACCAGTGGGTCGGCCAGGCCATCTTCCCCACGGGCTCCGGCGACGCCGTCGCCGACGCCCGCGCGGTGATCGAGCACATGAACGCCGAGCGGGTCCCCCGGGTGATGGCGCCCCACCGGTTCACCCTCGGAAACACGCTCACGGGTGCGAACCCGCTGTTGATCCACAAGGTCGGCGGCGACCTAGAGCGGCCCGGCTTCCTCGTCGAACTCACCGATTTCCTGCTCGATCCGGGGACACAGACCCGCTGGACGCTCGAGATGACCGAACTGCTGCTCGAGCGCAACGGCATCACCCGGCTCGAATGACCGACCTCCTCCGGAACGCACTGATCGGGCCCGCGACCGTCCTCGTCTTCTGTGTGCTCGTCGTTCCCCTGCTTCTCGGCGTCGCGGACACACGGCTGTTGACGCCGCTCGCCGCACCCGGCTACTTCATCCTGCTCACGATGACCGTCGTCGGCAGCGTGGTCGTCCCAGGATACCTCTTCTGGCTCTACTGGCCGCCGTTCCTCCTCGTCTGCTACGCGCTCTCGGTGGTCGTCGGGGGGTGTTACTACCTCCTCGACGCACAGCTTCGTTCGCCCTCCAAAACTAGTTGATCGTGGGCCCGCTTCTCTCCGTATGCAGCTCTCGGGTTCCTACGACCGCGACGCCGTCGACTCCTTTCTCGCCGAGACCGTCGTTCCGATCCGTATCGCCTGCGAGACCCCACGCGGACGGCTCTGGATGGTCTCGCTCTGGTTCCGGTACGCGGACGGGGTGATCTCCTGTGCGACCGCCCGGTCGGCCGACCTCGTCACCTACCTCGAACACCGAGACCACGTCGCCTTCGAGGTGTCGACGAACGACCCACCCTACCGCGGGGTGCGTGGAAACGGCTCGGTCACGGTCTCCGAGGACGAGGGAAAGGAGCTGCTCCGCGAGCTGCTCACGCGGTATCTCGGCGGGACGGACTCCCCGCTCGCGCGAGGGCTCCTCGACCGATCGGTGGGGGAGGTCGCGATCGAACTCACGCCCGAGGTCGTCTACAGCTGGGACTTCGGCGACAGGATGTGACCGTCACGTTCGACCGCTGGAGAGCGATCGATCGAGGCGACCGCAGGCGAGTCACGGTCTCCCCGGAACTGCAGTGTAGCAGGCAGCCTCAGCGCGCCGCTTCCACGCCGTAGGTGAAGAGCACCTCGGTCGTCGAGAGTTCGTCGGCGCGACGCTTCGCCTCCGTACGACTCTCGAACGGTCCCTCGACGCGTGAGTCGTTCGCCGTCACGTAGTACTCGACCATCGTTCCGCTGGCGGTCTCACGGGGCAAAGGCTCTTTCGACCGGCCGCGTCAGTCCGAAGCGACCGCGACCGTCTCCGACTCCCGGTCGTACTCGATGAATCCGGCGTGTTCGAGCTTCGGGAGGTGGTGGTGAACCAGCTGGAGACGGACCCGGTACGGGTCGGGGGTTCGGTCCTCGAACCGTGACTCCCACTCGACGAGGTCCTCGACCAGGTCGTCGAGCGAGATCCGTCCGGCGTTGTGGTCGAGGAGGAGCGAAACGAGGCGGTACCTGTAGGGGTGTGAGACGACCGAGAGGGTCCGCTCGAACCGTTCCCAGGTGATGTCGGGTGTCGTGATCGGTCTTCGCCTCGGAGAACGTTGTCCATAGAGAAACATAAACACCGGAGATCGTTCACCCCTCTCCCGGACCGTTTCCGCCCGCCGACCACCGCTCCTGAGCCGGCCTGTTGTTCGACGATCCCCGCCCGGATTCGGTAGAGGGAGCCACCCTCGAAGGGTTCAAGCGCGGGTTATAGACGGGCTATCGAGTCGTTAACCTCTCCGTAACCGACCTCAAACGAGGTGATTGGTCGTATCGCTGCCGAGGGTGTCGGACGAGTGTCGGATCGAGGGTCTCCCACGGGATGTCCGGGAGGCCGGATCAGTGCAAGGGGAGGGGTTCGAACCACGCCCGAGAACCCGCGCTCCGCGCGGAACCTCGGTCTGATTCGAACCCTCCCAAATGACTTCGCTGCGTCGCGACCGTGCGACGACGTCAGTGCAAGGGGAGGGATTCGAACCCACGAACTCCTACGAGAGCGGATCTTGAGTCCGCCGCCGTTGGCCTAGCTTGGCTACCCTTGCGCGTGAGGCGGTCGGACGCGACGGGTGTTAGGCGTTGCGACCGGAGACGTATCGGCTCTAGATAGTACATAAATAATACCCCGAGTACTGTAACTCGCGGATAGATGGCAGGTGAACCAGCGACGTCCGGTGGTGTCGATGCCGCGGTACTCGCGAACCCGACCTCGGGGCTCCCCGACCCGAAGGAGACGGCCTCGATCCGCTCCGACCCCTCCCTCTCCGAGCTCCGATCGGCCTCCGAGGAGCTCGAGACGACGACGGAGTACGGGAGTGCCTCGTACGTCAGCCGGGTTCGGTCCCGGAGCGCCGATCGGACGCTGAACGCGGTCGACGACGGCTTCGACGCGGAGGACTGGCAGCTCGTCGACGAGGCGATGGGGGAGGCCGGGGCCCGGGAGATGTTCTGCCTCGACCGACAGCTGGGTCGACACCCCGAGCACAGCTACACCTGCCGGCTGTTCGTCCCGAAACCCTACGGCAGGATCGCGCTCGCGTGGGCGAAGCTCCTCGAACCCGCCAGTCCCGGAGCCACGCCCGACTTCGTCACGATCCAGCTCCCCGACCACGACCGGCGGGCGATCCGCGTGCTTCCCGAGGAGGGGCTGACGGTCGTCT
>SKWB01000094.1 GCA_007129135.1 Halococcaceae archaeon
GAGGTGGACGAGTCGCAGGTCGTGGACGGTCTCGATCACCCGCTCCATCACGGCGGTGGAGCCGACGACCGAGACCTTGCTCATCTGCTCAGGTCTGAGCATGTACCTCCTCCTCGAACCGTGCGACGACGAACGCGACGACCTCCTCGACGTTCCCCTCCGCGCGGGCTTCGAGGGCCTCTCGCTCGGCTCGCCCGTCGGCGAGGATCGACTCCCGTTCCGCCTCGATCTCCGTCCGTGCCTCGGAGAGCCGTTCCTCGGCCCGGTCGTTGGCGCGCTGTTCGGCCTGCTCGCGGATCTCCTCCGCTCGCTCTCGGGCCTCCGCGAGCCGCTCCTCGCGCTCGCGTTCGGCCTCGGCCACCGCCTCGTCGGCCTCGCTCTCGGCGGTTTTGATCCGTTCTAACACCTCTGGCCTCGGCATACTCTGAACAGGATGAGTTCTACCGAGTGGCTATAAGGGAGTTGCGAAACCCACACGAACCCCGATGGCCCCCGAACCCGAGACTCCCCGGCCGAGTCGGCCGTTCCGCGCCGAACCGCCCCGATTATATGAATCCGATCCGTAGGTGCTGACAATGGGCGTCCTCGAAGACAAGGCCAACGCGCGGCTGTTCTACAAGTACCTCTCTCGGGTCTACGACAGGGTCAACCCCTTCATCTGGACCGACGAGATGCGCGCCGAGGCGATCGACCTGCTCGATCCGGGTCCCGAAGACCGCGTCCTCGACGTCGGCTGTGGCACCGGCTACGCCACCGAGGGTCTCCTCGAACGGACCCAACGGATCCACGGCCTCGACCAGTCCGTCCACCAGATGCAGAAGGCCTGGGGGAAGTTCGGGAAGCGCGGCCCAGTCCGGTTCTACCGCGGTGACGCCGAACGCCTGCCCTTCCGGGACGACACGTTCGACCACGTCTGGTCCTCGGGGTCGATCGAGTACTGGCCGAACCCGGTCGACGCGCTCGCCGAGTGCAGACGCGTCTGTAAACCGGGCGGCCGCGTCGTCATCGTCGGCCCGAACTACCCGAAGACGGGCGTGATGCAGCGGGTCGCCGACGCGATCATGCTCTTCTACGACGAGGCCGAAGCCGACCGGATGTTCGAGGAGGCGGGCTACGACCGCTTCGAACACCACCTGATGGGCCCGCGCTACGACCCCGACATCGCGATCACGACGCTCGCACACGTCTCCGAGTAGCCGTCGGACAGCTCCCCTCACCGGGCGGTCGTCCCCGCTCGGGCCACCGGCCGCTCCTCCTCGTATACCGTGACCGAGACGCTGCTCCCTCGCTCCGGAACGGGCCCGTTCGTGTTCGGGTTGAGCGTGAAGCTCGCCGACTCGCCGACGTCCCACTCGCCCGAGTAGCCGACGTTGAAGACGCCGGTCGGCCCCGGTTCGAAGCCGCTCGCGGAGAAGAAGGGCACGGGCGGCTGGTGGTCGAGCGGCTCCCCCTCGACCTCGACGACGACCGAGAGCGACCGGGCGTCGAGGCTCTCGCCGCCCTCGTGGGCGACGACGAACCGGTTCTCCTCGGCGTCGACCGAGAGCGAGAGCGAGACCTGCGAGGTCGGGGCGGAGAGCCCAGAGGAGAAGCCGATCGCGACGATGGCGAGGGTCGTCGCCAGCCCGAGGACACAGAGCAACAGCAGAACGGAGCCGACGACGGGGGCGATCGCGCGGGACACGCGGACGCTGGTGTCGGCTTCGGGTATGAACCTTCGGTCACCCGTCGGGGTCGGGGACCAGTTCGTCTTCGACCTCCGACTCCCACTCGAAGGTCACGGAGAGACGGGCTTCGTCGGCCGGGTCGCCGCCGACGGTCGCGTTCTCGTCCACGGCGGCGACGACGGTCGTCGAACCGTGGGGGGCGACGAACCAGCGCTCGCCCTCGTCGGTCGCCCCCACGGAGGTCCCGCCGACGGTGATCTCGGCGTCGTCGACCGGCTCGCCCGCGGAGTCGGTGAGCGTCGCCTTCATCGGGCCGCCCGGATAGGTCCGGTTCAGCTCGAGCTCGTAGCCGTCTTCGGCCTCGGTCTCCCCGACGACGGTCTCGACCGCGCTCAGTCTGAGCGTCTGGTCCTCCTTGTAGACCCCGGCGGTCCCCTGATCGAGGTAGATCGTCGCCGAGTGGCTCGCGTGTGCCACCGAGCCGGTGATCGTCTGGTACTGTCCGTCGCCGACGTTGAGCCGGGCGTTCTCGAGCATCCGCGGGTAGAGCTCTTCGAGTCGCTGCTCCCCGTCGCCGAGCGAGACGAGTTCGTAGTCGTCCTCGTCGGTGTCCAGGCTGCGGTGGTCGGGACGGTGTGCCTCGCGGAGGTAGTCGGTGTCGTCCACCGTCGAGAGGACGACGCCGGTCTCGTCGGCCTCGATGTGGACGAGGCTCCCCGTGGCCTTCCCCTGGTGGACCTCGACGACGTGCTCTCTCACGGGCCCCTGGATCGCCGTCGCCTGCACCTGGAGGATCTCTAGGTCCTCGCCGATGCCGATGCCCGAGACGAGCTGTGCCTCGCTCTCTAGCTCCTCGATCGACGCCTCGAGCGCGACCGCACGCTGGTGGTTCCTGACCAGCTCCGTCACCGCCTCGCGTTCGTCGATCTCGCCGTCGATGTACTCGTCGTAGACTGTCTCCTCGCGGTCTCTGAGCGAACTCACCTCGTCGTCGAGCCGGCTCACCTCCTCCCGGATGACGGCGCGCTCTTCGGCCTCGGAGTTCGCCTCGCTCATCCGTTCGTCGAAGACGTACTCGCCGTGTTTCATCTCCAGGTCGTTCGTCGATCCGTCGAGATAGGTGCCGAGGTCGGGGCCGACGCGTTCCTCGCCGGTCTCCGTCTCGTTCGTTCCGAGCACCAGCCGTTCGGGCAGATCCAGGTCGTCGGCGGCGATCACCGACGTGTTGGCCCCGTCGCCCTCTAGCTGTGGCTGGACGTGGTCGTCCCCGCCGAGGCCGACCCCGGGGGCCGCGAGGGCGAAGCCCGGGAGCGAGAGGACGAGGAGGGCGGCCACGGCGGCCGCCAGCGCACGGTTCATACACGTTCCATCACGGCGGCGTACAAAAACCACTCGGGTTCACCCGTTTCGAAACGATTCACCTGAGGCGGAGACGGTTCATACGCCCCGGAGATCGGTTCGCTGGCTGAGCCGATGGAAAGCATTTTCTTTCCGGGCGATCCACACTTCAGTATGCGGGTGGTCGTCGCTGTAGTACTCGCTGTCTGCGTCGTCTGCCTCTTCGGAGCGGGCATCGGCGCCGGAGCGGCCGCTCCGGAGCTCTCCTCCGACCCGCCGCAGGTCGACGCAGAGAACGACGAGGAGGCGGAGACGATCACCCAGACGATCGAGATCGAGATCGACTCGGAGGGCAACGCGGCGTTCACGATCTCGACGGAGTTCTTCCTGGAGGGTGCGGACGAACGTGCGGCGTTCGAGCGCCTCGCCACCGACTTCGAGGACGAGGAGGCCGGCCCGTCCGTCGAGCCGTTCGAGGAGGTGGCCAGGGCGCTCGACGAGGAGTCCGACCGCGAGATGGGGATCGAGAACGCCACCAGACAGTCGGACGTGACCAACGACTCCGAGGACGAGGAGAACGCCACCGGGACGCTCTCGCTCCAGTTCACGTGGACGGAGTTCGCCGAGGTCACCGACGATGGCGAGCTGAACGCCGGCGACGTCTTCACCCTCGACGACGAGACCTGGCTGCCGACGCTCACGGAGAACCAGCGCCTCGAGATCGCCGCACCCGACGGCTACGCCGTCACGAGCGCGCCGACGTCGGTCTCGAACGGCGTCCTCGTGTGGGAGGGACCACACAGCTTCGAGGCGTCGGATTTCGAGGACGAACCCATCGTCTACAGCCCCGGCAGCGGCCTCGGCGCGGCGGGCGGGATCACACCGCTGACCGTCGCGTTCGCGGGCGTCCTCCTCGTGGTGGCCGGCCTGCTCGCGTTCGTCGTCCTCGGCGACCGCGAGACCGGAGAGCTACCGGTTGTCGGGACGCTCGCCGGCGGGGCGGCGACCGCCGCAGGGGCCGGCGAGGGCGAGGGGGGACGCGCCGCGCCCGACCCCGACGACCCCTTCGCGGGGGTCAACGAGGAGCTGCTCTCCGACGAGGAGCGGGTGGTCCGCCTGCTCCGGGCGAACGACGGACGGATGAAACAGGCGATGATCGTCGAGGAGACCCAGTGGTCGAACGCGAAGGTCTCACAGCTGCTCTCGTCGATGGCCGACGACGGCGAGATCGACAAGCTCCGGATCGGCCGGGAGAACCTGATCACGCTCCGGAGCGAGTCGACCGACGAGTAAACGCGAGCACCCGGACGCCCCGTTTCGAAAACGTTTATCGGCCCGCGGCGAAACCGAACGATGATGAAGGTTCTCGTCACCGTAGCCGAGGTCAGTGAGGTCGACGAGGCGTTCGAGATCTCCGAGACGGGGATCGACGAGCGCTATCTCGAGTACGACCTGAACGAGTGGGACGACTA
>SKWB01000030.1 GCA_007129135.1 Halococcaceae archaeon
GGGCGGGGTGGGTGCTGGGGGGTGGGCAAACCGTGGTGGTGGCTCGCGGGTGGGCGCCTCGTGGCGGAAGACGTGGGCGCCGCCCCGCGGCAGTTCTCCGTACCCACCGGGAGAAAATAAAACGACGACGTGGCTTTCACGGTCGGAAACACTGCCGGGCACTTTTGTATCCCGAACCGACCGCGACGGCCAACGGGGGGGCCGCTCGGAGGGACCCTCGTAGCCAGCCAGGGCGCTCGCTGGCAGATCACCCGGTCGGATCGCTCGGTCCCGGATGAACGCAGACTCACCGACGAGCCCTATCAGCCCCGCCGCTCGACGCTCACGAGCCGCATCAGCGGGTACTCCCCGTCCATCTCCATTCCGGCCTCGACCGTCCAGTCCTCGTACTCGACGGTGAGCGAGACCTCGGCGAACCGGCCGGTGAACTCGGTGTACTCGGCGTCGCCGGCGTCGATCGCCGCTTGCAGTACGTCCATCCGCGGCTCGACGGTCACGTCGGTGCAGTGGGGCTGGTTCTCGATCGACTCCTCGATTGCGCGGGCGAGGCTGTCTGCGCTCTCGGGGCTCACCGGGGTGCCCGCGAACTGGTGGTAGAGCGAGCCGAACTTGATCCCCGCCTCGAAGCAGGCCTCCTGGACATCGGTTGGCATGGCCGAGAGAGGGCCGAGGACGGCAAGGCGTTTCTGATGGGGGCGTGGTATCCGCGGAACCTATACGTCGCGACGTCCTCTCGCCTCCATGGACTACGATTCGAGCCTCGATCGGGCGATGGAGCAGGTTCCGGACATCTCCGCGAACACGGAGCGACTGAGCGTTCCCGACGCCCAGGCCCAGAAAGACGGCGCGTTCACACGGTTTACCAACCTCGGGGATATCGCGGACACTCTGAGCAGGGAGACCGAACACGTCCACCGGTTCGTCCAGCGCGAACTCGGTACCAGCGGGAAGTTCGACGCCGAGGGCGGCCGCGCACGGTACAACGGGAACTTCAGCCCCGGCGACTTCGACGCGGCGATCGAGAGCTACGTCGAGGAGTACGTCCGGTGTTCGGAGTGTGGCCTGCCCGACACCCGTCTCGTCCGCGAGGACCGCACGCCGATGCTTCGTTGTGACGCCTGTGGGGCGTTCCGGCCGGTCACGAAGCGCCGGAGCCAGTCGAGCCAGCGCACCCCCGACGCGATCGAGGAGGGCAAGACCTACGATCTCCAGATCACGGACACGGGGCGGAAGGGCGACGGCGTCGCGAAGCGTGGCAAGTACACGATCTTCGTCCCGGGCGCGAGCGAGGGCGACTCCGTGACGGTCTACATCAACAACGTCAGCGGCAACCTCGCGTTCGCGCGCCGAACGGAGTGAACCGCACGCTACTTACTCGCGGCCGTCCTCGCTCCGGGTGAATGGAGGGCCCTGTCCTGCTCACCGGCTCCGAAGGGCGCGTCGGCCGGGCGATCCTCGCCGGCCTCGGTGAGGACTACGACTGGCGGCTCCTCGACCGCGAACCGCCCAGAGGGGACCACCCCGGTGAGTTCGTCGTCGCGGACATCACCGACGAGGCGGAGATGCGCGCGGCGGTCGAGGGCGTGGGCGCGGTGGTCCACCTCGCGGGCGATCCGCGACGGGAGGCCCCGTGGAACAGCGTCCTCCACAACAACATCGACGGGACGTACCTCACCATGCTGGCGGCCGCGGAGGCCGGGGTCGAGAAGGTCGTCTTCGCCTCCTCGAACCACGCGGTCGGCGCGTACGAGACCGACGAGCGCACGCCCGACATCTACCGGCCCGACGACGAGTTCCGGCTGACGGGTGAGGAGCCCTACCGTCCCGGGAACGTCTACGGCGTCTCGAAGGCGACCGGCGAGATCCTCGGCCGGTACTTCCACGACGAGTACGGCCTCTCGGTCGTCTGTGTCCGTATCGGCAACCTGACCAAGGACCACCCGCCGGAGAACTACGAGCGCGGGCAGGCGATGTGGCTCAGCCACCGCGACTGCGCACACCTCTTCGATCGGTGTCTCCGGGCGACCTACGGCTACGAGATCGTTTACGGGATCAGCGACAACGACCGCAAGTACTACTCGATCGACCGTGCCCGCGAGGTCCTCGGCTACCGGCCCGAGGACAACTCCGCGGACCACGTCGACTAGAACAGCCCGGAGACGTCCTCGTCCTCCGCGAGTCGCCGCGAGACGTGTCCCTCGAGCCGGTCGTAGACGAGGCTACGGTGCACCGGCTCCCGGGCGAAGTCGAGGACGAGCGTCACGAAGGGGCTGGTCTCGTGGCCCGATTCGAGGGCTCGCTCGGCGTACTCGACCCCTCGCTCGACTACCGTTTCGTCGTACGCCTCGTACTCCTCTGCGATCACTCCCGCCGCGATCGTGCTCTCCGCGAAATCGAGGTCCGAGAGCGAGAGGGGCTCACCCTCGTGGACGAGTGTAGGGAGAGGAGAGCGCTCGATCCACTCGGGGTCGCGTGCGAGCACGGAGAGCGCCTCGCGCACCGCACGGAGATCGACACCCCGAGGGCGATCACCGAGCCCGTCGAGATAGCCCAGCGCGCTCTCGGCGAGCCCGGTCGCTCCCTCCCAGTTTCGCCGCCGGGCGTGGTAGACCGCGGCGGTGAACTGGATCAGCCCCTGGAGGAACCGCGCGTCGTCGCTCTCACGGTCCAGGTCCAGCCAGACCTCCTCCCAGGCGTCGTGAGCGGCGTGGTGCTCCCCGGCGTTGTAGATCGCGATCCCGGCCCGGAGCGACCCGCGCATGCGCCGGTTTCGGCTACGGACCGGATATGTGCTTCGACCGGAACACCTGCGTCTGCCGGGACCTACGCTTTCCCTCTGCTTCGCGTCTGACCTATCGCATGAAACGAAATCACGTCCGGAGTACGGTAGCGTCGCTTGGAGCGGAACCAGCGGTAGACCGACGGGGTGGCCACCATGATTGAACTCGCGATCCTCTTCGCGATCCTCGCGATCGTCGCCGGCGCACTCGGTGCGGGCGGCGTCGCCGGCATGTCGATGTCGATCGCGAAGTGGCTGATCATCGCGTTCGTGATCCTGGCGATCATCACCGCGCTGCTCTGATCCGCGCCACGACCGCACCGGCACGCCGACCGATCCGACCGGACGGCGTCCGCCGACGCACCGGGACGACGACCTTCGCGCCGGATATTCGAATTCTTCGTGCCTGATCGGGCAGCGACGCGACCGAAAAAGAGCGGGGATCACGCCAAGGGACGGTCGTTCGGCCGGTACGAGCCACAGCCCAGTACCATCGACGTTCGAAGCACGGATCGCTCGCTACGCTCGTCAAGTTGCACCGGCAGAAACGTCCTGACGGAGTCTCACGCGAGTGTAACGAGCGTGAGGCACGTCAGGGCGCGAACGAAGTGAGCGTCCTGACGGAGATTTGAACTCGCCGGGACGGTCCCGCTCGCTCACTCCGTTCGCCTCGCGGGCTGCGTCTCGTCTGCTCAAATCTCCTCTCGGAGTTTCTGCAGCACGGACCGCTCGCTTCGCTCGCGGTGTCGTGCTGCAAGAAACGTCCTGACGGAGATTTGAACTCCGGTCACAGGCTCCGCAAGCCCGTAGGATGGTCCACTACCCTACCAGGACACAGAGAGAGGTTCGCCGCATCGACGTAAATGGGTTACGATCCGCGAGGAAGACGAAAAATCCCGTTGTAGTCTACCTCAGACATTTATTCTCAACTGCCTACTGAAGAGGTATGAAACGGCGAACCCTCCTCGGGGCCGGGGGTACGGCGCTCGCGTTCGCTCTCGCGGGCTGTCTGGACGACGGCGTCGATCCGGGTGACGACGACTCCGATGTCCCTCCGGAGGAAGGCGAGGGCGAAGACGACGGGGCGGAGACCCCTGACGATGCTGACGACGACCCGACGGACGGAAGCGAGGGAGACGACGATACGGAGGACGACGAAAGCACAGAGAGCGACGACGGGAACGGGGAACGGGAGGACAGGGAGGACCCGAGCGTCGTCGACACCGAGTTCGAAGTGGTCTCCGAGGGCAGCGGCGGAGAGGACGACGGAGAGGCCCGGGTCGATATCGACGGGGAAACCGTTCGCGTCGAGGGCTCGATCGTGGGCCGAAACGGCTGCTACACCGCCCGTCTGGAGGAGGCCGTCGTCGAGGACGGGACGCTCGTCGTCCGCGTCGAGGCGTACGAGGACGCCGAGGAGGGCGAGATGTGCACGCAGGCGCTCGTGGTCATCGAGTACGAGGCGCGGGTGGATCTCGACGGCGGGGCGAGCGCGGTCCGAGTCGAACACGACGGCGAAGCGGTCGCGAGCGAGGGCTGATAGCGCACTCGAACGAGAGGTGGGTTCTTTTACACGGTGGACGTGGATCGGGCATGACCGACCGGTGGGACCCCGACCACTACGACGACGCGCTCGGGTTCGTCTCCGCGTACGGCGCCGACCTGGTGACGCTGCTCGGTCCGGAGCCGGACGAA
>SKWB01000296.1 GCA_007129135.1 Halococcaceae archaeon
TGAGGAGACGCTCCATCTCGTCGTAGTCGTCGCCAGCGTGGGGATAGAGGACGGGCTCGCCGCCCGATTCCTCGACGGCGCTCGCGATCGTGTAGCTGTTGACGTCGTAGATCTGACCCCGCTCGCTGTGGAGCTCCTCGCCCGGCCTGACGAGTTCGTCGCCGGTCGAGACGATCCCGACCCGTGGACGCGACCGCACCGGAACCGAGTCGACGCCGAGCGCCGACAGCAGGCCGATCTCCCGCGGCGTGATCTCGGTACCCGGCCCGAGCGCACGCTCGCCGGCGGCCACGTCCGCCCCCGCGAGCATCACGTGGTCGCCCGGCGCGACGCCGCTCCGGATCGCGACCTCTCCCTCGCCTCCGCTCGCGCTGTCCGTCGAGGGTCGCTCGACGAGATCGGTTCGCTCGACCATCACGACCGCGTCGGCGCCGGGGGGCATCACCGCCCCCGTCGATATCTCCGCGGCGGTGTCTGGGTCGACGGTCACGTCAGGTTCGGCCCCCGCGTGGACGGTTCCCACGAGGTCGAGTATCGCGGGGTCCGCCTCGTCGGCCCCGAACGTGTCGCGGGCGTGTACCGCGTAGCCGTCCATCGAGGCGCGGTCGAAGCCGGGCACGTCGAGGTCGGCGTCGACCCGTTCGGCGAGCACTCTCCCCCTCGCCTCCGCGAGCGGGACCGCCTCGCTGCCCCCACCGATCGCGAGGTCGGCGATCGCCCCGTGGGCCTCCGCGGGCGGGACGAGGTCACGGAACTCCTTTCGGTCGCTCACGCCGACCACTCCCAGAGTTCGACCGCTATCTCCTCGCCCTCGTCGTAGCCCTCGCGTCCCTCCGGGACGACCACCCAGCCGTCGGCGAGCGCGACGCTCGAGAGCACGCCCGCGCCGCTCGCCCGCGTCGGTGTCGCGGTTCGCACACCCTCTTCGCCCTCCGCCAGCGAGACCCGCGCGAACGTCCGGGTGCCCGGCTCGCTCCGCACCTTCCGCGAGAGCGTCGCCTCGACGGTGGGGATCGCTGGCGGCTCGGTCCCCGAGACCCACGAGAGCACCGGCCGGAGGAACTGGACCGCGTTCACGATGCACGCCACCGGGTAGCCGGGGAGCATCAGCACGGGCGTCTCCTCCACGACACCGATGGCGACCGGGTGGCCCGGTTTGAGCGCCACCCCGTGGACGAGCACCTCGCCCAGCTCGTCGACGACCTCGGGGATCAGGTCCCGTTCGCCCACCGAGGAACCCCCGGTCGTGACGACGACGTCCTTCGTCAGGTCGCGCTGGACCGCCGCGCGCAGCGCGTCGCGGTCGTCCGTCACGACGTCCCGGTACGTGGGAACGCCACCCCACCGACGGACGAGCCCAGAGACCGTGAGTCCGTTCGTCTCGATTATCTCGCCGGGCGCCGGGTCGTCCTGGACGAGCTCCTCGCCCGTCGGGATCACGCCGACTGTCGGGTGCTCTCCGACCTCGACCTCCCGTATCCCGACCGACTTCAACAGACCCTGATCGGAGGGGCGGATCCGGTGGCCCGGCTCGTAGAGCGCCTGTCCGGACTCGACGTCCTCGCCCACAGGTCCGACGTTCTCGCCCTCCGCGACCGCGTCGAACACCTCGATCTCGGTCCCGAGCTCCTCGACCTGTTCGATCATCACGACGCTGTCACAGCCCTCGGGGAGTTCGCTGCCCGTGTGGACGCGGACCGCACCACCCGGTCGGCCGGTCTCCGCTCGGGAGAGCACCTCCGGCGAACGGTCGCTCGCGCCGAAGGTGTCCTCGGCGCGCACCGCGTAGCCGTCCATCGCCGCGCGGGCGTAGTGCGGGACGTCCCTGTGAGCGGTGACGGCCTCGGCGAGCACTCGCCCGTCCGCCTCGCTTATCCGGAGGGTCGTCGATCGGCCGTGAGCGGAGCAGCTCTCCCGGAGTCGCTCTCGCGCCGCGTCGACGCGGGTCTTCTCCTTGAACCCGGAGCGGCGTAACTCGGAGTCGGTCATGGCGTGAGGTTGTGGACGCGCGACCAAAAGACTGAGCGGTCCCCGTCTCGGCGCGGTGGTGTCCAACTCGACGGACGAGCGAGGGAACGCCGACCGCTGAGAGGCCCGAACCGGCCGAAGAGGAGCGCTTCCGACCGGTTTCTCCCTCGTATCGTCGGGGACTCCGCCGTGGTACTGTGAAGCATATTTTTCCCGATACGTTCTTACGTCTCCGTCTCCTACCTCCCCCAATGATACTGGGGGCCATCCGAGCGTTCATTCGCAGAGGCGACGAGACGGAGACGACACCCGAAGGCGCCGACACCCCCCAATCCCCCGACGCCCCGGACGGAGAGGGATCGACCGAGGAGGCGTCGAGCCCGCCGAAGACGCCCCCGTCGAACCGCGCGCTCGTCCTCCGCGCCCTGATCGCCAACGACGGCTACGCCGAGCGCGCCACCGTCCTCGAGACGCTCCGTGTTCCGCGCTCCGAAGCCGAGGCGCTCCTAGCCGAGATGGCCGAGGAGGGCGAGATCACGCTGATCGAGTCCCGCCGCCGGACGCTCGTCTGTCGGAAGGGCTACGAGCCGATGACGAACTGAGGCCGGCGGCCGACGCGCCGACCGCGGGCTTTTTCGCCCTCCCGTCCCAACTTCGGACCATGTCAGCGTTGCGCGACGCGTTGAGCGACCTGCCGGGAGCCGTCTTCGCCGACCTGCTCGAACACGACGACGAGTACCTCCTCGTGATCGACCTACCGGGCGCGAGCGAGTCGACGACGACGATCACCGCCGAGGACGGCCACCTCCGGATCGAGGCGCGCCGCGAGAAGGCGGTGCCCGAGGAGTTCCGCTACCTCCAGGAGGACCGCTCGCTCTTTCTCGACGCGGACCTGCCGCTGCCGCCCGACGCGACCGGCACGGAGGCCTCAGCGACGTTCTCGCGCGGCGTCCTCGAGCTCCGCCTGCCGAAACGGACGAGCGAGGGCGGAACGACCATCCCGATCGACGAGGCGTAGGCCGGGTGGTCACCCTGGTCTCGCTCCGTGCCTACAGGCGCTTTTTCGTCGTCGCCTGGCAGTTCCTCCCGCTGATCTGGGCGTACACGCGCGATGCGAACCGCTTCGTCCTCTTCGGCCCCTCACGACGCGTCGGCGTCGACGAACAGCGTCGCCGGGCGAAGCGGCTCCTCGAGTCGCTGCTCACGCTCGGCCCGACGTTCATCAAACTCGGCCAGCTGCTCTCGACGCGCCCGGACGTCCTCCCACCCGCGTACATCGAGGAGCTCTCGAAACTCCAAGACGAGGTGCCACCGGCCGACTGGGAGGACGCGAAGGTGGTGCTCGAAGAGGACGTCGGCCCCGTAGACGACGCGTTCGCCGAGTTCAAGCGCGAGGCGATCAGCGGGGCGAGTCTCGGCCAGGTCTACCGGGCGTACGTCGACGACCGCCTCGTCGCGGTGAAGGTGCGCCGGCCGGGGATCGAGTCGCTCGTGAGAGCCGACCTGCGCGTGATCCGGTTCTCGCTTCCCCTCCTCATGTACTTCGTCGACGACAACCGGTCGTTCTCGCTCGAGACGCTCGCCGACGAGTTCGACCGCGTGATCAGAGAGGAGATGGACTACGAGCGGGAGGCCGACATGTTACGGGAGATCCGGGCGAACTTCGAGGGCAACGACCGGATCCGGATCCCGGAGATCGTCGACAGCCACTCGACCCGTCGTGTGCTCACGATGGAGTTCGTCGGGGGAACGAAGATCAACCGGGTCGACGTCCTCGAGGAGAAGGGGATCGATCGGGCGGCGGTCGCGGAGACCCTCCAGCGGGCGTACCTCCAGATGATCATCGAGGACGGCGTCTTCCACGCCGACCCCCACCCGGGGAACCTCGCGGTCCAGGACGACGGCTCGATCGTCTTCTACGACTTCGGGATGAGCGGGCGGGTCGACCCCTACGTGCAGGGGAAGGTCGTCGAGTTCTACATCGCGGTCGCGAACCAGGACATCGACGGCATTTTAGACACCTTGATCGACCTCGGAACGCTCAGTCCGGAAGCCGACCGGGAGGTGATGGGGCAGGTGCTCGAACTCGCCATCGAGGACGCCCGCGGCGAGGAGATCGAGCAGTACAGGGTGAACCAGATCATCGACCAGGTCGAGAACACGATCTACGAGTTCCCGCTCAGACTCCCTTCGAACCTCGCGCTCGTGCTGCGTGTCGCGACGGTCGTCGAGGGCGTCTGTGTCACCCTCGACCCGGAGTTCAACTTCATCGACACCGCCACGGAGTACCTCTCGGAGCAAGGATACAGGGAGGAGACGGCGAAACAGATCGCGGGGGAGGTGAGCGACCAGCTCCGACGGACGACGGAGTCGCTGATCAGGGTCCCCCCGAAGATCGAGAACACCCTCGACATGATCGAACGGGACAAGCTGTTCGTCCACGTCGAGATCGAGGACCCGAACCA
>SKWB01000306.1 GCA_007129135.1 Halococcaceae archaeon
TACGAGGAGGGTCACATCCCGGGCGCGGTGTTCCTCGACTGGGAGGAGGACCTCACCGACCGGACGACCCGCGACATCCTCTCGAAGGAGGCGTTCGAAGAGGTGATCGGAGACGCGGGAATAACCGAGGATTCGACCGTCGTCCTCTACGGCGACGGTCGGGTGCCGAACTGGTTCGCCGTGTTCGCCTACTGGCAGTTCAAGTACTACGGCCACGAGGACGCCCGCGTGCTCGACGGCGGGAAGGCCTACTGGGTCGAGAACGACTACCCGCTCACGGAGGAGGTGCCGGAGTTCGGCGCACAGGAGTACCGCGCGAGGGGCCCGTTCGAGTCGATCCGCGCCTACCGCGACGACGTGGAGACGGCGATCGATCAGGGCCTTCCCCTGGTGGACGTACGGTCGCCGGAGGAGTTCACCGGCGAACTCCTCGCACCCGAGGGCCTGCAGGAGACAGCCCAGCGCGCGGGCCACATCCCCGGCGCGCAGAACGTCCCCGTCCCGACCATCCTGAACGACGACGGCACGTTCAAGGGTAGTGAGGAGCTGCGAGAGCTCTACGCCGAGAAGGGGATCGACGGCGAGGAGTCGACGATCGCCTACTGCCGCGTCGGCGAACGCTCGTCGATCGAGTGGTTCGCGCTACACGAACTGCTCGACTTCCCGGACGTCCGCAACTACGACGGCTCGTGGACCGAGTGGGGCAGCATGATACGCACGCCGATCGAGACGGGCGAGGCGGAGTAGTTCGGGCGGACGGCCATTCGGTCCACGAAGCGAGAGAAGTCGAATATAGCTCGTCACGAGTGAATCGTGTATGGAAAGCGTTCGGATGTTCGTGCTGTCTTTTTTCGCCCTTTCGATCGCCGCGCTGGCTGTCGTTTCCGTCGTGGCGCCGCCGGATCCGCTCTCACAGATCACATATGCCGTTCCCGGCCTGTTCGTCGCTGTGACGCTCGCGCTCGTGTACTCTCGCCGATGACCGTGTCGACTGAGGGCTGTCATCCGTACTCGATCGCTTCGCGATACGTGACGAGCAACGGACCGGTGGCCCAGTCGACGTCGAACGCTCAGTTAGCGAGTGCCGTCAGTCCCCTTCCGTAGACGTGTACCGGTGAAGCGATTCGACAGCCTCGTCGACGACGCTCCCCTCCAGTTCTCCCTGCTGGCGGTCGAGGTCACGGTGTTTGATCGTAGTCACGTACCAGGGTGAGACGTACGATTCTCGATTCGAGCCGCCACTGACCCACCTCCCATCCGGGACCACGATCCCACCGGCGTGACGCTGGGTCGTCATCGCGAGCGCGATGCACTCGGTGTGGGAGAACGGATGATCCGAACCGCTGACGATCAGCCACGGCCGGTACGACGGACTGGATTTGTTTGGCGCTGGTCCCCACCAGACCTCGCCCCGATCGTACATTCAGTCTCCCTCTGGATCGACACCCGGCCCCCACTCCGCCGGGTCCTCCGATCCGAACCGATCGGTGGCGGCACGGGCGACCGTCATCGCGGTGAGCGTCGTGTCGACGTCCTCCACGTCGGCGACCGCCCAGTACTCGCCGCGATGGCGGACGAGTCCGCGATCTTCGAGCCGAGAGAGAACGACGCCGACGCTGCCACGCACGACACCCGTCGCGTCGTGTATCTCCTTCGGGGTGTACGCCCGCTCGGGATTCGCCGCGAGAAACGAGAGGACT
Source organism: Halococcaceae archaeon (assembly GCA_007129135.1). GTDB lineage: Archaea > Halobacteriota > Halobacteria > Halobacteriales > Halalkalicoccaceae > Natronorarus. Next base: position 1,701 of record SKWB01000306.1, read on the forward strand.
TCTTCCCCGTTCGTGCGGCCACGCGCCCGAAGCTCGTCCTCCGAATCCCGTTCGAACCGCTCGATGTCAATGGGCACGATCACCAGTACGAGCGTGGACGTAATAGATGTAATGGGTGTAATCGGGAGTGGAGGCAGTCGAAGAGCACCCCATTCACCCGCGTTCGATCGCCTCCCGGTAGGTCACGAGGAGCTGGCCGAGGACCCGGTCGGCCTCGTACGCCTCGAACCGATCGGAACGAGTGGCGTGCGAGATCGCGAGCGCCTCGTCGAGCGCCCCCACCAGGTCGGAGGGGTCGGTGATCGGGAAGCCACGCTCGCGGCGTTCGACGAGTTCGTGGGCGGCGGAGTCGACGCGGTACTCGGCGATCCCGGCACAGCCGCAGACGAGCGCACGCAGGAGTTCCTGCCCGAAGGGGGAGGTCGCCTCGCACTCGACGAACACCCGCGCCCCGCGGTACCTGGCGATCCGCTCGGTGGTCGGAACGTCGCCGAGAAACGAGACGCGGTCGGAGAGGCCGAGGTCCGCGGCCTGGCGTTCGAGGCGCGCTCTCTCCGGGCCGTCGCCGATCACCGCCGCGGAGCACGCGCCGTCGCGTTCGCGGAGCGCGAGCAACAGCGACTCGACGTCGGCGTTGCCGTCGAGGCGAGCGGCGGTCACCACGTCGGACCCGGTGACCGGATCGGTCCCGTCGACCCGGTCGGGCTCGACGAACCCGGGGAGGATCCGCAGTCGGTCGCCGTCCACCCCGCGTTCGCGTGCCCGGGTGTGGACGGTCCGCGAGGGGACGAGGACCGGTGTCGAGGGGAGCGTCCTGGGCGCGAGCGGACCCTCCACCGGTTCTCCCGACCAGTCGAGGACGACCGGGGTGCGCGAGATCGAGGCGGCGAGCGCTAGCCCGAACGGGTGCCAGCCGGGGGCGATCGAGGCGTGGACCACCGCCGGATCGACGCGCCGGATCGCCGACGGGAGCGACGTGAGGGCGCGCTCCACGGAGCCCTCTCCGGCGGAGCGGTAAGTGACACCCTCGATATCGTACGTCCGGGGCGGTTCCTCGTGTTCGGGGCCCCACTTCCAGAACCGGGGACAGCAGACGGTCACGTCGTGGTCGCGTGCGGCGAGCCCACGGGCGAAGCGATCGAGGCGACGCGCCCCCTCCGACCGAGGCTCTCGGGGGCTCTCGACCGAGACGAACGCGACGCGCATACGCGGGCGAGATCCCGGGCGGGTAAATGCTTTTTTCCACCTTTCCGCGAGCCGAAGCGTTTAGCCCACGGGCGCGAACGTACGCCCCATGTCCTTCGGTATCGAACGGTATCTCAACGTCAGGAGCGCCCACGGCTCCTCGCTCTCCGAACACGGCCTCGCCTTCCTGATGGACACCACCGGCGTCCCGCAGGTCTGGACGCTCGACTCCCCGGGTAGCTGGCCCGAACAGCGCACGTTCTCGGACGAGCGGGTCACCTTCGTCACCTGGTCGCCCGAACGACCCGAACTCGCCTTCGGGATGGACGAGGGCGGCAACGAGCGCGCACAGCTCTTTCGCCTCGAGGCCGAGACCGGGGTGATCCACCCGCTGACCGACCTACCGGAGGCGAAACACCGCTGGGGCGGCTTCTCACCCGACGGGGAACGGATCGCCTTCGCGTCGAACCGCCGGGACGAATCCGTCTTCGACGTCTACGTCCAGGGACGCGAGGAGCGGGGCGACGACGCGGAACTGGTCGCCGAGGGCGATGGCTGGCTCTCGCTCGCGGGTTGGAGCCCCGACGGGACCCGCCTGCTCGTCCACGAGGCGCACGCGAGCTTCGATCACGACCTTCACGTCCTCGACCTCGGGACCGGGGAGATGGACCACCTCACCCCGCACGACGGGGCGGTCAGGTACTCGAGTCCCGAGTGGGACCCCGAGGGCGAGGCGATCTACCTCGTCACCGACGAGGCCTCGGACACCCTGTACCTCGCCCGACTCGACCTCGACGGCGACCTCGAACTCGTCGAATCGGGCGGCGAGTGGAACGTCGGCGGCGTCGCCCTCGACGAGGAGTCGGGGACCCTCGCCTACTCGCGGAACGTCGACGGCTACACGGACCTCACTGTCGGGAGACTCGTCGGGGAGACGGAGGTCGAGGAGTTCCCGACCCCGGAGCTCCCCGGCGGGGTGGCGGGCGGGGTGAGCTTCGACGACGACGGCGAGCGCTTCTCGATCACGGTGACGGGCGCGAGCGTGAACCCGAACGTCTTCGTCGTCGAGACCGCTACGGGAGAGGCCGAGCGGTGGACGTACGCGCCGACGGCCGGCATCCCCGAAGAGCGCTTTCGGGACGCCGACCTCGTCCGCTTCGAGAGCTTCGACGGCCTCTCGGTGCCCGCGTTCTTCTCGTTACCCGACGACGCGACCGAGGGCGAGACCCCCGTGATCGTGGACATCCACGGCGGACCGGAGAGCCAGCGCCGGCCCTCGTTCAGCGCCGTGAAACAGTACTTCCTCGACAGGGGCTACGCCTACTTCGAGCCGAACGTCCGCGGGTCGTCGGGATACGGCCGGGAGTACACCCACCTCGACGACGTCGAGAAACGGATGGACTCCGTCAGGGATATCCGAGCGGGCGTCGAGTGGCTCCACGACCACCCGGCGGTCGACCCCGACCGGATCGCGGTCATGGGCGGCTCCTACGGGGGATTCATGGTGCTCGCGTCGATGACCGAGTA
>SKWB01000208.1 GCA_007129135.1 Halococcaceae archaeon
CCATGAACAGGACCGCGTCGTCGACCATCCCGTCGTCGACGGTGACCGGGTGACCCAGACGGTCTTCGAGCGTCTCCCCATCCCCCGCCGCGTCGGCGTTCGACGGCGAGAGGTAGTAGCGGAAGTTCCCGGGGTCGACGCCGGCGTCGAGCGCGTCGGACAGCCGACGGAGCCCTTCGGTGTCCACCTCGTCGAGCGTCCGGATACGCACTCGCTCGGTATCGGATCCCGCGGCGTCGCTCGAGTGCGTCCGCAGCCGGTCGACGAGCGTCTCGAAGTCGATCGTGCTCATACGGCGGTGGTCGGCCCGGAGCGGATTGAAACGTCTCCCGGCCTGTGAAAGCAGCGCCCGTTCGCCCCGATCAGTAGTCCGGCAGCCGCGCGGACCGACCGCTGCCCTCGACGAACGGCAGCTCTACCCGCTCCGCACTGACCTCCTCGCCCCCTACTCGAACGGAGAGCGCCTCGCTCTCCAGATCGAACGGGACGAACGCGAACGCGATCGCACTCTCGAGGACGGGGCTCTCCGCGGCGCGAGTGACCTCTCCCACGGAGCTGTCGCCGTCGAAGACGGCCGCACCTGGCTCCGGGAGCGCCTCGCAGGTCAGTCCGACGAGCCGCTTGCTCGGCTGACCCCTGTTCTCGACCCGGCTCACGACCTCCTGTCCGACGAAACAGCCCTTCTCGAAGTCGACCGCGTTTCGTACCCCGACGACGTTCGGGATCCGCCCCTCCAGTTCGCCCGGGAAGAGCGGCGTCCCCGCCTCGAGCGCGAGCGACTCCCAGGTCGCGAGCCCGAACGGCGCTGCGCCCATCCCGAACGTCAACAGCCCGCTCAGCACCCGCTCTGCCTCCGCGGCCCGACAGACCACCTCGTAGGACTCCTCGCCCAGCGGGTCGTCGCCCGCGATCACGGTGACGCCGACGTCGGCGATCTCGCCCCGGTCGAAGACGAGCGTTCCATCGGGGGCGCCACGGTTGAACACGCTCCCGATCTTCTCGGTCGATGTCGGCCCGTGGACGCCGAAGACGGCGAACTCGTCGCTCGCGGCCTCTATCGTCACGTCCTGGATGAACGTCTTCTCCGACCAGTCTGCGGCGATCGGTTCGGCGTGTCCCGGCGCGGTAAAGAGCAGGAGGCGCTCGCCGGCGTTGTAGACGTAGAGGTCCGTCACGATTCCGCCCTGCGGGTCACAGAGCAGCGCGTAGACCCCCCGGCCGTCCTCCCCCGGGACCCGATTCGAGACGACGTTGTCGACGTACTCGACGCGGTCCTCGCCGGTGACGCTCACGACCCCGTAGGGAGCTTCGATCACCCCGACGGCGTTTCGCACCGCGCGGTGGGTCCGCTCGGGCCGGCCGAAGTGAAGCGGGTAGCGCCGCCCCCCGCGCTCGGTGAAGACGGCGCCGTGGTCGGCGTGGAACGACTCGACGACGGTCATCGCGCCCTCCGTGTGTCCATACCGGGGGTTGGGGACGGCGGGTCTAAAGGGGTGTGACTGCTGCAGGCGGTCGTAACCGTGTACCGGTGATCGGCCCCACGGGTCGGTGAAGTACAGCCGTCCGTCCGAGGTCCGTTCGTACCGTCGGCTGTAAGTCGTCGAAGACCCTCGCGAGTACGGGGTGGAGAGAGTGTCCGCACAGTTACAGCCGACGGTATCAGAAGGGGAGACGATCCCGGACCCGGTCGAGGAGCGATCGGTCCTCGTTCTCGATCGGCGTGATCGAGTCGGCGGGGCGGATCACCGTCCGGTCGCCGTTCTCCTCGACGGTGATGAGGTCGTCGTCCTTGAGGCTGCGGAGCGCCTCCTCCAGTTCGTCGATCGAGATGTCGGCGGTGGCCCTGAGTTCGAAGACGGTGAGCCCCTCCTCGCGCCAGTCGACGAGCGCGTCGAGCACCGCCACCTCGCGCTCGTCTCGACGCCCGTACCCCCGCGATCTCGGCATACCCCCTACTCGTCGTGCAGGGGTCTTATACTGTCGGCTGTGGATCGTTCGGGGCGTCCGCGGTACGGACCCGGGAGCCGTCGACCGGTCGCCACCCGCGGTCACGCCCGCCGGCCCTGCGCCGCCGGAGCGATTCGTTCCGAGGGGGAGGGTTTTTACGCACCCCCACAGATAGACAGCCAATCATGGGTCTCAGGTGTTCGCTTCTCGGCCACGAGTACGGCGAACCGGAAATCGAACGGAGCCGCGACGAACAGGGAAGCGAGGTCGTGATCACCGTCACCGAGTTCCAGCGCTGTTCTCACTGCGGGGCGGCGTCGGTGATCAGCGAGAACACGGAGGTCAGCACGAGGGGGGAGAGTCGGTCCTGGCCGGACGCCCGGAACCACGAGAGGACCGGACCGGACGAGGACCGGGAACACACCGTGCGGGACGGGCCGAACCGGGAGCGACGACCCGAACCCCGTCCCCGGGGAGAGTCCCCGCACGGTGCCGACTCCCCATCCGAGGGGCGTCCTCGGTCGGGGAGGGTTCGCCCACGTAGCGAGTCGACCCGGACCGACTCGTGGAGCGCGACCGCGAACTACGACGCCGACCAGGACGACGCGGAGATCCTCGAGGACGAACCCGAGGGCCGACGCCCGGGCGAGTGGCCCGCCCACGAGGACGAACGGGCGTCGCCGAAACCGGGTGCGACGGCCGGTGGCTGGCCGGAGGTCGACGGCGACGACGAGGGGTTCAGCGTGGCTGCCGACGAGGAGACGCTGGTCGACGTCGAGGTCGGCGGTCGGTCGAACGCCGATCGGGATCGGCGCGTGCGGTCGACCGAGACGGTCGTCGGCTTCGAACGGGCGACGACGGCCCCGGTCGAGGACCGCCCGGTCGGCTCCGGGATCGCGGGCGAGCTCTTCTGTCCGTCCTGTGGCGCCGACAGCCTCGGTGACCGTCCCTCGCTCCGCGTCGGCGACATCTGCCCGGAGTGCCACCGGGGCTACATCGCCGAACGGTAGACGAAACCCGTAAATCCACCCCACTCGATTACGGCTTCATGCGCGAGTACAAGATGCGTCGGGGCGAGCACCTAGAGGAGCGAATCCCGGACCTGGAGGCGACCGTCGAGGAGTACTTCGGCCCGATCACCGGCACCGAGGAGTACAGCGGAAGCGACCTCTTCGTCGTCTCCGAACCCGACAACCCCGTCTTCGAGCGCATCGTCGCCGGCGCGGTCTCCTACAGCGGCAAGAAGGACACCCTCGCCGTCGACTTCGTCGAACGCGACCCGACCGAACTCTCGGCGGACGAACTCGAGGCCGCCGGCGAGGCCGTCAGCGCGAAGAACGACTTCCTCCTCGAGGCCACCGGGCGCGACGCGAAGTCCCGTCGGGAGTCGCTCAAGCGCGACGTCGAGGACAGCGAGACGCCGGACGTCGCCTAGGAGAGCGCCCGTTCGATCGACGCCGCGACGTCACGGGCACGATCGGCGAGCGCCTCGCTCAGGTTCCCTTTCCTCACCGCCGCGTCGAGTTCCTCGTCGTCGACCCGTTCGACGCGACCGTCCGCGTGTTTCACCACGTCGACGTGGAGGTCGACGTATCGGGCGGCGGCGGGGAAGAGTTCGATCGGCGTACAGACGTTCACGTAGGTCCCCTTCCGCACGCCCTCCTCGCTCCTGTACACCGTCGCGTACCACCACCGTCCCTCCGAGAGCGTCGTGAGCGCGACGTCGCCGTCCTCCCGGGTCGCCGAGAGCGCGTCGTAGGTGCCACCGGCGGTCATCTCGCGGCGGAGGACGACGCTCCCCTCCGGGTCGACCTCGACTAGCTCCCCCCGGCCGAGCGTGATCAGCCGCCCGTCCGGCTTCCCGTGTTCGATCGCGAACGTGTCGCCGCTCTCCGGGCCGAACTGGTCGGCGACGACGCCGAAGGGGAACGCCTCGATCGCCGGACAGAGCGCCTCGACGAAGTCGACCGGCGCGCTCGCGCGCTCGCTCCCCGCCTTGATCCGGTGGTGACCGGCCATCGTTCCCGTGACCTCCCGTCGAAGCTCGTCGAGCGCGAACCGTGACTCGCGGCCGAACCAGCACCAGACCGTCTCGAACGGCGCGGCGAGGACCTCGCCCTCGCTCGCTCCGTCCTCGAGGGCGTCGTCGATCGCGAGCGCCCGCTCGCGCGCCGCAGAGAGCGCCGCAGAGAGCGCCTCCAGACTCGCCTCGTCCGCACCCCGTCCGAGCTCGACCCCCCAGTCCTCCGGCGGGTCGTCGAGGAGGTCGACCAGCCCTGCCGTCTCGCGGTCCGGCGCGTCGACGACGCCGTCGCGACCTTCCACGAGCCGTACCAGACCGGCCGGCGTCCCCACGCCGATCTCGCCCGTGAGCGTCGGCTCCCGGTCGCTCCACGGCGGCGTCGGCTCCGCCACCTGTACGGTGAGCCTGTCGCCGGCCTCGACGTAGCCGTCCACGGAC
>SKWB01000078.1 GCA_007129135.1 Halococcaceae archaeon
GGCTACGCCCGCTTCTCGTACGCGAACAGCGAGGAGCGGCTGCGGGAGGCGGTCGACCGGCTCGCGACCGAAGGGTACCTGTAGGAACGAGTTTCACCCCTCGAGACGAGGGCTCATATCGTTCTGAGCGGGTGTTCGTATCGTCGAGACCGGCTCCACGCTCGAACTGCTCGTCTGTGGCGACGAGGTATCTCCCGCGGCTGCGCGCCGTTGCGGCGACCATCGTTTCGGTGACCCGTATTCGATGGCCGCGTCCGAAGTCTGTAAAGAACCCTTTGTCGACGAACGTCGTCCGGAATCGCGGAGATCGCGGTCCCTGCGTTCGTCGACGGCCTCGAACCGCGCTCGGAGTCCTTCGTTTGCCTCTTTCGAGCTGAACCACGTCCGTCACCAGCCGGTACGTCTACGGTGCCGTTACCGGGGTGTGAGCGACGCGGCAGTCCGGAACCCGTAGCCGACTACGGTAGCTCCCGTTTCAACACCGACGCTCGCAGATCCGGTCGACGATCTGGCCCGACGAGAGCAGCCCCTCGCCGTCCATCGGCGACGCCCGGGCGAGCTCGCAGTCGATGCCACGGTCCCTCAGCGCGGCTTCGATCGCCGCGTCGTCGTGGTGCTGGTCGAAGCCGAGGACGATCATGTCGGGGTCGATCCGTTCGATCGGGACGAAGATGTCCTCCTCGTGGCCGAGGATCGCCCGATCGACGACCTCCAGCGCCTCGATCATCCGGCGGCGCTGCTCGCCGGGGACGATCGGTTCGGGCTTGTGGGTGACGTTCGTTCGGCGGGCGACGATCACGGTGAGGTGGTCGCCCATCGCGGCGGCGTCCTCGAGGTAGTGGACGTGGCCGGGGTGCAGCAGGTCGAAGGTGCCTTGTGCGACGACGCGTCTCACCATCGGGGGCGGTCCTCGCGTCTGAGCTCCTCGTCGATGTCGTTCTGGTCGAAGTCGAAGAAGGCGTCGTCGTCGGGGAGGGCGACGTTCAGGACGTCGAGATCCGTCTCGTAGCCGTCGGAGTCGAACGCCCTCCAGTCGTCTCTCCCGTACGGCGCGCCGATGATGACGTGGACCGAGCCGCGGGTGAAGGTAGCCAGGTCGGCGTCGCTCGGCCGGAGCACGCCGTTGGGGTGTGAGTGGACCGAGCCGACCTCCCGTGAGTCGTTCGGGATGGCGCTGTTCTTCACGGTGGCGCTGACCGGGTTCGTCTCGGTTCCGGGGATGAACAGCACGTCGGTGATGACGAGGCCGTCGCGGTCGAGGTCGAGGTCGCGGGCGTCCTCGCCCCGCAGCAGCCCCATGTACTCGTTCGGGTGTGCCTCCTCGGAGGCGCGGAGGGTGAACTCGAGGGTCTCGGCGGCGATGCCGAGCACCTCGCGGGAGCGAAACGGCGACCGGAACAGACCCATACGTCTACTCGACCGCTCTGCGTGCTAAGCCTTGCGGCATCTCCCGCCGTTTGACAACCGTTAAACGGCGGGCTCACGAAGCCGGGACAAGAATGACTTCTCACTCCGAACCGGACGGCGAGTTCGTCGTCCACGACCTCGCGTCCGACTGTACAATCGGGGACGTCGAGGAGGACCTCGCGTATCTCGCGACGGTCAACGGCGTCGTCGAGTACGGCGTCTTCGTCGACCTCTCCGACCACGTCTCCGGGCTCGTCCACGAGTCGACGCTCGAGGAGAGCTACGCCGTCGGCGATCGGTTCGTCGTCACCCTCGACCAGATCCGGGAGAACGGCGACGTCGCCTTCTCGCCCGCCGGGATCGACCCCGAGGAGGCGGCGGTCGTGACCGTCGACCACGCCTACGAGGTGACGTCCGTGCGCGACCTCGACGAGGGCGAGGAGGCGGACGTAGAGGGCGAGGTCGTCCAGATCAAACAGACCGGCGGTCCGACGATCTTCCAGATCGCGGACGCGTCGGGGATCGTCCCGTGTGCAGCGTTCGAGTCCGCGGGCGTGCGTGCACATCCCGAGATCGAGGTAGGCGATGTCGTCCACGCGAACGGAACGGTCGAGCTGCGAGAGGGCGCGACACAGCTCGAGATCGAGTCGATCGCCGCACTCACCGGCGAGGCCGAAGCGGAGGTCAGAGCGCGCCTCGACGCCGCGATCGACGACCGGGCGACCCCCCACGAGGTCGACCCGCTGGTCGAGTGGCCGGCGATGGAACCGCTGCTCGCCGACCTCCGCGAGGTCGCCACGCTGCTCCGACGGATGGTGCTCGAAGGCCGGCCGATCCGGATGCGCCACCACGCGGACGGCGACGGGATGTGCGCGGCCGTGCCGCTCGCGCTCGCGCTCCGGCGGTTCACCGACGAGGTCCACGCGGACGACGACGCCACCCGACACCTGCTCAAGCGCTCGCCGAGCAAGGCGCCGTTCTACGAGATGGAGGACGCCACGCGCGACCTGAACTACTCGCTCGCCGATCGCGCCCGCCACGGCCAGAAGCTCCCGCTCCTGCTGATGCTCGACAACGGCTCGACCGAGGAGGACGTCCCCGCCTACCGCACGCTCTCGCACTACGACATCCCGATCGTCGCCATCGACCACCACCACCCCGACCCGGAGGCGGTCGACCCGCTGCTCGCCGCCCACGTCAATCCCTACCTCCACGGCGAGGACTACCGCATCACCACCGGAATGCTCTGTGTCGAACTCGCCCGGATGATCGACCCCTCGGTCACGGAGGAGCTCGGCCACGTCCCCGCCGTCGCCGGTATCTCGGATCGCTCGTCGGCGAGCGCGATGGACGAGTACCTCGCGCTCGCGGGGGAGGCCGGCTACGAGACCGAGGACGTCCACGAGATCAGCGACGCGCTCGACTACGCCGCCCACTGGCTGAAGTACAACGCGGGCAAGCCGCTCATCACCGACGTGCTCAACGTCGACTGTGACGACGAGGCCCGCCACCGCGAACTGGTGTCGTTCCTCGCCGAGCGCGCGGGGCGCGACATCGACGTCCAGCTGGACGCGGTGTTGCCCCACGCAGAGCGCAGCCGGCTGGAGAACGGCGCACACCTCTGTCGGATCGACGTCGAGGAGCACGCCCACCGCTTTACGTTCCCAGCACCGGGGACGACCACGGGCGCGGTCCACGACCGCGTCGTCGAGGAGACCGGCGACGACCCGGTGATCACGATCGGCGTCGGCCCGGACTTCGCGGTCCTCCGAAGCGACGGCGTCCGCCTCGACATCCCCCGCATGGTCACCGAACTCGTCGAGGAGACGACCGGGGCAGGCGTCGAGGGTGGCGGTCACCTCGTCGTCGGCTCGATCAAGTTCGTGAAGGGCCGGCGCGAGGAAGTGCTGGACGCGCTCGTCGAGAAGATGAGCGAGGCGGAGATCGACGAGGAACTCTCGGCGGCGGCACACACGTACGAGTAGTCCGCGTTCGGACCCCCTCGGACCCACGCACGGACGTCTCCTACCTGGCTCAGGAAATGCCACGCGCGCGTCGGATCGTACTCGACCAGTCTACAGGGTCGTCGCCTAAGTACCTCGGAACCCGAGTGTGAGCGTGTCACGCGATACGCGGCCGGACGAGGGGAGGACCACGCCGACCAGGCGGCACGTGCTTCGGACGATCGGTGCCGCGACGGCCGTACCGGTCGTGGGAAGCGGCGCGGCGAGCGGTCTGCGTGGCGACGCCGACCTCGCGGGGTTGCAGATCGAAGCGGGCGACACCTGTGAGCGAGAGCGCACCGACGACTCGCGGCTCCCGTTCGAGACCGACGGGTACGGCGGCTGGGGCGGTCACGACGCCCTCGGGACCGATCCCGGCCTCGATCGCTACCCGGTCGTCTTCGCGCACGGGAACTCCCGCGACGCGTGTGACTTCCTCGACCACGCGGAGTACCTCCTCGACCGGGGCTTCGGCGGCGACGCGCTCTGGTCGATCACGTTCGGTCGCGAGGGGAGTACGCACGAGGAGATGCGCGATCAACTCGACGGGTTCGTCGCGCGGGTTCGCGAGTACACCGGCGTCGCACGGGTGCAGGTCGTCGGCCACAGCCTCGGCGTGACGGGCCTCCGCTACTGGATGGACGGCCTCGAGGAGCACCCAGAGCGCTACGACCGCGTCGAGACGGTCGTCGGGCTGGCGGGGGCGAACGGGGGTACCTGGACCTGCGGACCGGGGTGTCTGGAGGGTCCAGGGAACACGCGGGTCTGTTCGTTCATCTCGCATAGCTGCGCCGACACGCCGGGCGAACCGCTGTACGAGCTCAACCACCCCGACCCGACCCCGAACGACGACGCGATCGACTACTACACGATCCGGGGGTGTGACGACCGGTTCTTCCTCCTCAGATCGGCGAGCCCGGCGCTCGACGGCGCGGAGAACGTCGCACTCGAAACCGATCACGACGGCGTCCGGACCGACGAGACCAC
>SKWB01000102.1 GCA_007129135.1 Halococcaceae archaeon
CGCCCCCTGGCGTCGCGGCTCCCCTCCTCCCGATAGAGTTCGACGAACCCGCGGACGACGTCGTAGGCCTCGTCGGGCGTGACGAAGACGTCGAGCGGGCGCGCCGTCCGGGGCTGTCGCCCGCCGAGGCCGCCACCGACCCGGACGTTGTACCCCCGCACGGGCTCGCCGTCGATCACCATCTCCGCGGGTTCGAGCCCGACGTCGTTGATCGAGTCCTGGGCACAGCCCTCACAGCAGCCGGTGACGCTGATGTTGAACTTCCGCGGGAGGTTCGCCATCGCGTCCTCCCGCCTGAGTTCGGTGTCGAAGCGCTCGACGAGGTCACGCGAGTCGATGAACTCCTTTCTGTCCCTGCCGGCGACCGGACACGCGCTGATGTTGCGCATCGAGTCCCCACCGGAGGAGTGGCTGTGAACACCGACTCCCTCCAGTTTCTCCCAGATTGCGGGGACGTCCTCCAGTTCGATCCAGTGGAGCTGGACCGACTGTCTGGTCGTGAGGTCGATCCAGGCGTCGCCGAAGACGGGGTTCTCGACGGGGCCGCTCGCGTACTCGCGGGCGACCTCGCCGATGGCACGGAGCTGTCCGGGCGAGAGGACGCCCCCGGCGTTCGACAGCCGCATCATGAAGTAGCCCTCCTGGCCGTCGCGCTGGTGGAACACCCCCCAGTGTTTGAACAGCGAGAACCACTTCTTTCGCTCCTCTTCGGGGATCGACTCGTAGCCCGCCTCCGCGAACTCGAGGAGCCGCTCGCGGAGCTCCTGGCCGTAACAGTCCTCTTTCCACTCCTCGATCTTCGGTGCCATCAGCGATCACGTCCTCCTCTCGAATCGACGAACGTCGACCGAAACAGGGTGATAAGACGACTCATGCGTGGAACTCACGAGGGAAGACGCCCGATCACGACGTATAACGCTATTCATTAGATCATTCGAGTTATTTTAACGCCTGGTGAAGCTACGTTATTCCTCGGATCCATAGGAGCAGTACTAGGGAGTACCAGCGTCAAAGCGTGAGATATAGCAGTTTTTCCGGCTATTTCTGGAGGTCTTTTAGCCCTAGTCACGAGAGGCGTCGTTCTGTCGCGTGATCCCCCGTAGGTCCTTAAACCTGTAATACACCCTCTCACTCTACCGGGGAGACGACCAGCGTCTTAAGTTTACTATCAGATGGAAAGAAGGGATTATAAGGGACTCCGTACAGCCTCGAAGCGAATTCGACGATGAACGTAAATCTAAGTGTATCGTTCGTGTACAAACGTAGAGCAACGGTCGGGAGCGGCCCCGGAAACGGAGGGGACGGGGCGTGATCCACGGGAAGTGGCGGACGCTCCTGCTGGCGACCGCGATGTTCAACCTCGGGTTCGTGATCTGGTTCTCGTTCGCGCCGTACACCGGCGAGATCGCCGACGAGTTCGGCCTCTCGGTCGCGCAACTGGGGATCGTCGCGAGCGCGGCGATCGTGGCGGTGCCCCTCGGACGGATCGCCATCGGGCCGCTCACCGACCGCTACGGCGCGCCGGTCACCGCGGGGTGCACCCTCGTCACCGTCGGCGTCTTCTCGATCGTCAGCGCGTTCGCCTGGAGCTACGAGGTGTTCATGGTCTCGCGGATCGTCGCCTCGCTGGCGGGCATCACGTTCGTCATCGGCATCCAGCACGTCGCCGAGTGGTTCGAGGAGGAGAACCTCGGGCTCGCCGAGGGGATCTTCGCCGGCGTCGGCAACGCGGGCGCGGGTCTCGGGGCGTACTTCACGCTCCCGCGGATCTTCGGCGACGGCTACGCCGATCCGCTGTTCGCGACGAACTGGCGGGCGGCCTTCTTCTACACCGGGGTGCTCGCGGTCGTCCTCGGTGTCGTCTACTTCGTCGTCGGGCAGGCAGCGAAGACGGAAGAGAAACGCCGCGCGACGAGGGAGAGTACGAGCCTCAGGGGGTTCCTGTTCATCTCTACTCGGTACGGCGCGGTCGTGCTCTCGGTCGCCTACATCATGACCTTCGGGCTCGAACTCGCGATGAACGGGTGGCTGGGGACCTACTACCGCGAGGCGTTCGGCCAGGGCGACATCGTGATCGCGGCGACGTTCGCGGCGACGTTCTCGATCGCCGCCGGCCTGCTCCGGCCGATCGGCGGCTGGATCAGCGACGTCGTCGCACGGAACGAACGCGACATCCTCCCCTGGTTCGAGGGCAGGTACAGGGAACAGTGGACGTTCGCCACCCTCGTGTTCGTCACCTGCTCGATGTTCGGGATGACGCTCGCGGGCCTCACCGGGAACATCTACGTCGCCGTCGTCGCCGGCTTCTTCGTCGGCCTCGGCTGTGCCTTCTCGGAGGGAGCGATCTTCGCGCAGGTCCCCGCGATGTTCCCGAACAGTTCGGGCAGCGTTGCGGGCGTCGTCGGCGGCGTCGGCACCGTCGGAGGCGTCGTCTACCCGTTGGCGTTCGCCGCGCCCTTCCTCCCGAACCTCCACGTTGGGTACGCGCTCGTCGGCGCGACGATGATCCCGATCCTCCTGCTCTGTGCCTGGGTCTTCCAGCCCGAGATCGCCGAGGAGGCGACCACCGGCGGCTGGATCGTCGACGAGCCGGGGACGACCGGCGGTCCAACACCCAGCGGGGACTGACGGGGCCAGTATGAACTACCCTACCTACGACGACGTCCTGTTCCCGACGGACGGGAGCGAGAACGCGTCAGTCGCGTTCGACCACGCACTGAGCCTGGCGAAGGCCTACGGCGCACGGCTCCACGTGCTCTACGTGGTGAACACGACCTACGCCGACCTCGGCGCGACGGGAACCACGACGATCGGCTCGCTCCGCGAGCGCGGGGAGGGCGTCGTCCGCGAGACCGAAGAGCGGGCGGGGGCCGCCGGGATCGAGGTCCGTACTCAGATCGGCGAGGGCGACCCGTACCGGGGGATCCTCGCGTACGCCGAGGAGAACGCCGACCTGATCGTGATGGCGACCCGCGGCCGGAGCGGGCTCGACAGGTACATACTCGGCTCCGTCACGGAGAAGGTGGTCCGGACGGCCGACGTGCCCGTCTTCACCGTCCGCGGCACCGGCGAATAAGTAAACGCTTCGGCCCTCCACCCGATCGGAAGCGACCCGATCGGGTCCACGAACCGGGTTCTGCAATAGACTCGCGACGGGGAGCGAACGCTTGGCGACCGGAAGCTCCATGAAGACGAACGAATCCGGATCGAGAACGGTTGGGCCTCGAAACGCGTCCGGAGAGCGCGTCACCCGCTCGTAGGGAGTATCGAAGACGTTCAGAGAGTTCCCGGTTCGGGACCCGGAGACGAGATCGGTCTATCGGCGACCGAGACCGCTGGTCGGCTACGGTACGCCTTCTCAGTCGGTCGTGGGAGCGAGTTCGTCGCTCACGAGCGGGTTCGTCGGCTCCGGAGCCGAGAGCGCGACCGCACACTGCTTGTAGTTCGGCTCCTTCGACCTCGGGTCGACATCCGGCGGCGTGAGGTCGTTGACCGACGGGTGGTGGATCGGGAGCCAGACGAGCTCTCTGGGAATGCGGTCGTCCGGCTGGATCCGGACGGTGATCGACGCCCGACGCGAGGCGAGCGTCGCGGTCCCCCGATCGACCGCCTCCGATCTCGAATCGAGCGTCTCGGGGTTGATCCGGGCGACCGGCGCGGCCGTCTCGTCGTCCCCGCGGGTCCGCACGCCCGTGTTGTAGCCGTCGGGTTCCCGGGCGGTCGTCAGCGTCAGCGGGTACGCGTCGTCGACCGGCTCCGGGAGCCCGTCGCTCCCCTCCACCGCCCCCGCCGCGACCGACGAGAACCGTGCCCTTCCCGAGGGCGTCGGGAACGACCAGCGCTCTCGCCCCCCGGTACGCTCGTAGTAGCGATAGTCGCCCTCGCTCGTCGGCGTCGGTGCCGGCCAGCGAACGGCGAGTTCGGCGTCGAGACGGTCGTAGGTGATCCCCGAGAGGTCGGCGGGCGTGCCGGCGGTGAGCCCTCGGAGTTCGTCGAAGACGCCCTCGGGGTCGACCGGCGGGTGCTCGACGAGCCCCGGCGCGATCCGTTCGCCGATCAGCGCGATCGTATCGAGGTCCGTCCGGACCGCCGGAGGGATGTCGGTCGCGGCGCGGACCCGCGAGACGCGCCGTTCCATGTTGATCGCCGTCCCGGAGGACTCGCCCCAGGTCGCCGCCGGGAGCACGACGTCCGCCAGTTCGACGGTCTCGGTCCGGAAGGCGTCCTGTACCACCAGAAACGTCTCCGAGAGCCCCTCCCGCGCCTCGCTCGCGTCGGGGAGACCGGCGGCGGGGTTCGTCGCGACCGCCCAGCACGCCTCGACCTCGCCGTCGGCCATCGCCCGGGCGATCCCGACCGGTCCGGGACCCGGATCGTCCGGCA
>SKWB01000398.1 GCA_007129135.1 Halococcaceae archaeon
CACCTCAAGTCCCGTCTCGGTCCAGCCGGTCTCGTGCTCCTCGAAGAGCACGCCGGCCATCACGAGCGCGATCGCGTTCTCGATCAGGTGGTTGCCGCCGATCTCGAACTCGATGTGGTTCTCGAGGAACGACGCGTTCTTGTAGATCTGCCGGTACAACCGGTCGTCGACCGGGAGATCCGCCCGCTCACACCAGGCCGCGTACCGGCTCCAGTTGAGGATGCGAAGCGAGACCGAGTGGGGGATCCAGGATCGACGGAGGTAGTTTCTCTCCCCGATCGGGTTGTCCGTGGTCCACGAGAGCAGCCAGCGCTGGAACAGGTCGTGAACGTCCTCGATAGCGGTAGGATCGTCGAACCCGAGAACGGCCCACTCGAGGAACTCGAACGACTGGAGTTTCAGCCGCCAGAGTAACGGGTACTCCTCGAGTCGCCCGTGGTGCCAGTCGATCTCGTCTCCGAAATCGATCGAGCGGTTGAGAAACGTTATGCTCCCCTCGGAGGCCTGCCGTACGAGGGTTCGGTATCGCTCGCGTTCAGAATCGTCGAGGCTGTCCGCGAGCAGGGACGAGTTGGCCGCGATCGGGCCCGGAGCGACGGAGAGCCTGTTCGGCACCTCCTGTTCGTATCGCCGGTCGAAATCGATCGGCAGCCGCGGGACGACGGCGTGGCGGGCCTTCCGTTCGGCGACCCCCACGAGCTGTCTCGCGTTCATGTTCGTCGCCGTGTGATAGAACAGCGGCCAGTTCGTCGGGTTCGCGAAGAACGAGAGCCGGGTCGCCTCTCCGTCGTCGTCCGGCTGACTCACGTCTCCCGCACCTCGTCGAGTCTGTTGCTCAAGCGGGTGGTGACGACGCTCCGATCGGCGTGTTCGATCACGTCCTCGAGCGTACTGCTCAGGTGGCGCGCAACGACGCCGCGATCGTAGCGCTCGATCATGTGTTCGCGCCCGTTCGCCCCGAGTTCCGCGCGGGTCTCCTCGTTTTCGAGCAGTGACTGGAACGCCTCTGCGATCGCATCCGGGTCGTTCTCGACGTGGAATCCACCACCGGAGGCCTCGATGAGCGACTCGATCTCGCCGATGCCGGTCGCGACGACCGGGAGCTCGTAGGCCATGTACTCGTATGCCTTCGTCGGCACCGCATACTCGAGCGACTCGTCGGATTTGAGCGGGGCGATCCCGATCATCGCCTCGTCGAGGATCGCCGGTATCTCCTCGCGTGGCACCAGCCCGGTGAACTCGACCACCCCGTTCAGCTCCTCCTCGCGAGCGATCCCTTCGAGGTCGCCTTTGATGTCACCGTCACCGACGATCTTCAGCGACGCAGCCGGATGATCGAGCCGGGATATCGCCCGGATACACGAGGCGAGGTCCTGTGCGTGGCCGACGTTCCCCGTATAGACGATCGTGGGATTCGACGTCGACTCGCTCGGTTCGAACTCGTCTGTGTCGACGCCGTTCGGCAGGTGCACGATCTTCTCCCGATCGAGTCGATACCGGTCGGCGAGTCGGTCGCCGAGTACGGACGTCGTCACCGTGATGCGGTCGGCCGTCGACAGCACCCGGCGTTCGTACAGACGGCTGATCCGCTCGGCGATCCCACCCTCCGCGATGAACCCCAGTCCGATCGAGGCGTCGATCCAGAGGTCGCGGACGTCGACGATCCACGGCGTGGTTCCGAGGAGGCCGAACGGCAGACCGGCGATCCCGGTGAAGATCGGCGGCGACGACGTGATGACCACGTCGACCTCGCGGTGATGGACGAGCAACCAGAGGAGCGCGTGGACGGGAAAGAGGAGGTAGTACGCCATCCGGCTCACGAACCCGGGGTCCTCGGCCGTCGGCTGCCAGGCCCAGAGGTTGTGCACCGTCACCCCGTCTTCGTCTCGCGTGCGTCGTCGTTCCCAGCGCCGGTCGAACTGTCCGTGAGGGAACGCCGGCGGCGGCGCTAACACCGTCACGTCCCATCCCTCGGACGTGAGGTGTTTCGCCGTGTCGTGGACCCTGGACGCGTTTCCCGAACTGTCCGGTGGGAAGTGCTGGGAAACGATGGCGACGGTCGAACCGTTCGTATCAGTACCCATAACTGAAATCAGATAGTATGGACAGTAAAACCAGCGTCGTTCCACTCTGAGACATCGAGTATCGATCGGGAATCAACGACTATGGCCTCTCCGGTTTCCTCCCGATAGCGATGCGGATCCAGCTCCTCGTACTCGTCGTGGTCCGTCGCGATGACGATGCCATCGGCGCCGCTCAGTGCGGAATCGAGGGGCTCGAGATCCAACGTCTGATCTGAGACGTGCGGGTCGTGTAGCGCGATCTCGGTACCGGAGCCCCCGTCGACGGCCACCGGGTCGGAGTCCACCGGCGTCGTCTCCTGTATCTCCCTCGCGAGTTTCAGGCCAGGGCTCTTTCGCGTATCGCCGACGTTCCCCTTGTAGGCGACGCCGAGGATAGCGATCTTCGTTCCGGCCAGCGACCCCAGCTCCCCTTCGAGGATGTCGATCACGTACCGGGTCATCCCGTCGTTCACCTCCCGAGCCATCGCGATCAGCTCCAGTGTGTCGGAGTTCTGCCCGAGGAACCACGGGTCAATGGGCAAGCAATGACCCCCAACTCCGGGACCAGGTTGATGAAGCTCCACACGCGGATGCTGGTTCGCCAGGGCGATCGCTTCTCGAGAACTAATCCCGTAATCGCGGGCCAGCTTCGCGATCTCGTTCGCCAGCGCGATGTTCGTGTCCCGGAAGGTGTTCTGGATCAGCTTGACGAACTCGGCGGTCGTCGCGTTCTCGGTCGTCCGGATCTCGCCCTCGACGAACGAATCGTACAGCCGAACGGCCGCCTCCGTCGAGACGCCGTTGACGCCGCCGATGATCCGGGCGTTCTGCTGGAGCTCCGTGATGATGTTCCCGGGGAGCACCGTCTCGGGACAGTGTACCATCGCGAAGTCGGCCCCGGCGTTCAACCCCGATTCCTCGAGGATCGGTTGGAGGACCTCGACGGTCGTCCCCGGCGGTACCGTCGACTCGAGGATCACCGTGTCCCCGGTTCGGAGGTGGGGCACGATCGCGCGTCCGGCCGTCTCGACGTACGCGAGATCCGCCCGTCTGGTCTCCTCGTCGAACGGCGTCGGGACGCAGATAATGTGGTACTTCGCCGGCTCGACCTCGTCGCCGACCGCGAGGTTCCCCGACTCGAGCGCCTGGGTGACGAACGCCCGGAGGCCGGGTTCGTCGAAGTGAACCTCGCCCGCTTCGAGACGATCGACCACCTCAGCGCTCGTGTCGTAACCGAGGACGTCGTAGTCGTAGTTCGCGAACATCGCCGCCGTCGGGAGGCCGATATAGCCCAACCCGTGGACACAGATCGTACTCATTGGATCACCTCGTGTGCTGAGGACGGGGACACCGCCTCCAGAATCCGACTCCCGGCCGCCCCGTCACCGAACGGGTTCTGCCACTCCTCGCGACGGTCGACCGCCGCCAGCACGCCGTCGACGATCGCCGCCGGGTCGGTTCCGACGAGCCGGTTCGCACCGACGTCGAGCGTCTCGGGCCGTTCCGTGTTCTCCCGCAGCGTGACGCAGGGGACACCGAGGATACAGGCTTCCTCCTGAACGCCGCCCGAATCGGTCAGGATCACCGACGCAGCGCTCTCGAGCGTGAGGAAGTCGAGGTAGTCCTGTGGCTCGATCAACCGTATCCGGTCCGGGACGTCGATCCCGAACGCGTCTAGCTTCTCCTCCGCTCGTGGGTGGATCGGGTAGACGAGCTCCACCGCCAGCTCCTCCGCGGCACGGCCTGTTCCCTCGAGCAGCTCCCCGAACCGCGCTTCATCGTCGACGTTCTCGGCACGGTGGGCGGTCATCAGCCCGAACTCGCCCGACTCTAGGCCCAACCGCTCGAGGACGTCGCTCTTTCGCCGGGCGAGCGTTCGGTTCTGTTCTACCGCGTCGACGACCGTGTTCCCGGTTACGTGGATACGGTCCTCGGAAAGCCCTTCGTCTAGCAGGTACTGTCGGGACCGGTCGGTCGGTGCGAAGAGATACTCGCTCACGTGGTCGGTGAGGATCCGGTTGGTCTCCTCGGGCATCGACCGATCGAAGCTTCGCAGCCCCGCCTCGACGTGTCCGAGGTCGATATTCAGTTTACTCGTCGCGATGGCGCCGGCGAGCACCGAGTTCGTATCCCCCTGGACGAGGACGGTTTCGGGGCGCTCCTCGAGGAGGATCTCCTCGATCCCGATCATCATCTCCGCGGTCTGTTTTCCGTGGGTGGCGGAGCCGACCCCGAGGTGGTGGTCGGGATCTGGCAGCTCGAGCTGATCGAAGAAGACCGAATCGAG
>SKWB01000116.1 GCA_007129135.1 Halococcaceae archaeon
GCTGTCGGATTCCGGGGCCCGCACCGGTCTGACCGGACGCCCCCGGGGTTCGGTCCCCGCTGAAGACTACCTCGCGGGTTGGGAGCAGGGCCTAACTGCCCGACCTAGTCCACTCCCGAGTACTCCGGGATCACGTAAGGGCCTTTCGCCTTCGCGTCCGGCGATCAGAGCACGCCGATCACGCGCGCGTAGAGCCCCGAGGCGACGGCGAGTCCGAGCGAGGCAGCCACTACGACGAACCGGTGGTAGGTCCAGGTGTCGGAGGCGACGACGACGTTCTCCGGCGGGACGGAGAACGCCCACTGGAGGGCGATTCCGGTCGCGACGAGGCCGATGACGAGCGCGGCACCGGCGGCGGTGTCGGGTTCGGTACGCCCCGCCAGTCCGGCGCCGAGGATGACGAGCGCGACGAGCGCGAAGATCCCGAGGATCTGGACGCCGAAGAGCCCGCTCGCGTAGTAGAGTTCGAGTTCGAGTTGGGCGTCTGCGGGCAGCCGGAGATAGGGCGCGAGCAGGGCGGCGACGAGGACGAGACAGCAGACGATCCCGAACTGGGGGGCGCGTCGGGTCAGCTCCATGGCCGGGATAGGGGAGCCGGACGGTAAGGGTTCCCGATCCGGAACGCAAGGCCCACATACCCGCCGACCGACTGGAAGGATATGGGACTCGGCAGCACCACCAAGAAGATCCAGCTGCTCGCCGAACGGGCAGAACAGCTCTACGCACGGCTAAACGAGGTCCAGGAGGAGATGGTCCACCTCCGCGAGAACCTCGACGAGACACACGACTCGGTGACGACGCTGAAACACCACAGCCGCGAGAACCGCGCGCTCCTCGAAGCGATCGCCGAGGAGCAGGGCGTCGACGTGGACGCCGTGCTCACCGAGGCCGCGATCGAGGACGTCGACGCCGCGGCGGAGTCCGACGACGAGGCGGGCGTCGCCGACGCCACCCAGACCGACGGCGGCGACGTTTAAGCCCTCCCGGCAACAATTGCGGCCCATGACCGATCACCGAGAGCCGTTCTCCTCCGTCCTCGAGACGATCGGACGGACCCCGATCGTCTCCCTCCACGCCGCCCCCGAGGCGGTTCCCGTCTACGCGAAACTCGAGTCGTTCAACCCCGGTGCGAGCGTGAAAGACCGCATCGGAAGGTACATGCTCGAACGGATGCTGGAGACGGGGGAACTCTCGCCGGGTGGAACGGTGATCGAGCCGACGGCGGGCAACACCGGGATCGGGCTCGCGATCGCGGCCGGCCAGTTGGAGCTGAACGCCGTCTTCGTCGTCCCCGAACGGTTCAGTATAGAGAAACAACAGCTGATGCGCGCGCTCGGCGCGGAGGTGATCAACACGCCGACCGACGAGGGCATGGGCGGGGCGATCGACCGCGCGTACGGACTCCGCGAGGAACTGGAGAACGCCGTCGTCCCCCAGCAGTTCGCGAACCCGCTCAACACCGAGGCGCACTACGAGACGACCGGGCCGGAGATCTACGAGGCGCTCCCGGAGGTCGGCGCGGTCGTGATGGGCTGTGGGACGGCGGGAACGCTCATGGGGGTCGCCCGCTACGCGAGGGAGCGAGACGCGGAGACCTACGTCGCTGCGGTCGAACCCGAAGGCTCGCTCTACTCCACCACGAAGGGACGACCGGTCGAGGAGGGTGAGTACAAGATCGAGGGGATCGGGACCCACGACCCGGCGACGAACGAGCTGTTCGAGCCCGACCTGGTCGACGACGTGATCCAGGTGTCGGACGAGAGAGCCCACGAGGAGGCCCACCGCCTCGCCCGCGAGGAGGGCCACCTCGTCGCGACGAGCGCGAGCGCCGCCAGCGTCGCCGCGCTCTCGGTCGCCAGGGGGATCCACGACGGTGAGATCGACGCGCCCCACCCGAGCGTCGTCACGCTCTTTCCGGACTCCTCCGAGCGATACCTCTCGAAGGGGGTCTACCGTTCGTTCGAGGAATGGGACGGCTGAGCCGTCCGTTCACCGCTCGAACAGAGAAGAGACACATGCGTTCGGGTGGGGAGTGGGTGTGAAACGCACGTGTCACCCGAAAGGTAGACACGTGGCATCATAGTCCCGTTCCCTTCTCCTGCCACTCAGTGGGACGCCGGTCGCGTTCGGGGGCTCAGACGGGCCGTCGATCTCCACTCCGTCAATCCAGTCGTGACGGCCCGAATCCCGCCCCGAACGGCTCGCCTCTACACGCCAACACGTAAAAGGGGTTTTCGTGGGTTCTCGTATGTATCCGACGGGTCGGTCGGAGGTGCGATCGGCGAGGAGTGGAGAGCGATCGGGAGACGTGGCTCAGGGCGCGACGAGTCGCTGGTGCTCGACCTTGATACACCGATCCGAGACGACGTGGAGGCCGGCGCGTTCGGCACGGGCGGTGGCCTCCGGATCGGAGATGCCGAGCTGGAGCCAGATCGCCCGCAGGTCAGTCCTCTCGAGGGCCTCGTCGACGATCCCCGAGACCTCCTCGCTCGGCCGGAAGACGTTCACCAGCTCGATCTCCTCGTCGATCTCGGAGAGCGAGTCGTAGGCGGGCGTTCCGAGGACCTCCTCGACGGTCGGGTTGACGGGGATCACGTCGTAGCCGTGCTCTGTGAGGTAGTTCGGTATCTCGTGGGCGGCCTTTCCGGGGGTCGCGGAACGGCCGACGACCGCGACCCTCCGGAAACCGAGGAGTTCGCGGAGTTCTGCGTCACTCTCGACGGGCATCGGTATCGAGCCGAGGGGGGCGCGTCGGTTAACGGTTCCGGGGTGCGTCCGAGAAGACCGGCCCGAGCAGCCGCGGTTCGCGCTCGGGGTCGACCGCGACCACCCCGTCGAAGAGCTGTTTCAGCGTGTTCATCGTCCGGTCGTCGTGTGCGGTCGAGTCGATCGCACAGAGTCCGAGCGCGCCCGCGCTCTGGAGTCGTCCCGTGAGGACGTGGACGAACCGAAAGACGGTCTGGAGCTCGGCGTACATCAACAGCGTCGAGAGCGAGTGGACGAGCACCCGGTTCCGGACGAGACCTCGCTCGCGGGAGAAGGACTCGAGATACGAGGAGAGTTCGATCCCGATCGTCGTCATGTCCACGGGGGAGGCCGCGTAGCTGACCCGGTCGTCGGCTACGGGATCGATCCCCTGCTGGCGCGAGACGCAGTCGACGACCCCGATCGGGGTCTCCTCGGAGAGCGCCGTTCGGTCGCCGTACCGCGAGAGGACCTGACCGGCACCGTCCGTGGTCGTCACGACGATCGCACCCTCCCCCCGGTCGGTTCCCGCGGCGAGGACGTCGAGACCGACCGACCGTTTCCCCGACATCGGCGAGCCGGTCACGAGTAGGTTGGTCCCCGGTCTCAGCGGCGAGTCGCCCACTGTCTCCGGAAGTTCGTACATTGAGGTCCCACTCCGTTCGGACGCAGTATCGCGTCGTTCGTCCGAGCATTACCGTAGCGGGATATACGTCTTGTCCCCGAGGGCACTACAGCGAGAGCGGCCCGATCCGTCCGACGACGAACGCGAGCGCCGCGAGGAACATCCCGATCTTGAGGCGTTTCTGTCCCGCGGTCGGGTCGCGAAAGCTCGCCGCGGCCGCCCAGAGCATCACGCCGACGGCCGGCGCGAGCACGAGGAGGTAGGCCACGCCGAACTCCCCGGTGATGTAGGGGAGCGGGCTCACCGCCACGGCGACGAGCAGGCAGACGACCCCGATCCACAGCGTGGGACGCTCGCCGATCACGATCGGGAGCGTGTTCAGCCCCTCCTCGCGGTCGCCCGCCACGTCCTCGACGTCCTTGATCACCTCGCGGGTGAACGTCGAGAGCGCCGCGAGGACGAACAGTACGCCAGGGGCCGTTATATCGCCGACCGCTGCCCCCCCGAAGAGGAAGGTGCTGCCGCCAAGGGCCGCGACGACCGCGTTCCCGACGCCCGGCAGCCCCTTGAACAGCTCCGTGTACGCGATCAGCAACAGGAGGTTCACCACCGCGATGGCGATCGCGAGAAGCGGCAGCGTGAGCGCGAGGACGACCGCACCCAGGAAGAGCGCGACGCTGAACCCGAGGGCGAGCCGCGGGGGGACCGCACCGCTCGGGATCGGACGGTCGGGCTGGTTGATCGCGTCGATCTCCCGGTCGAAGTAGTCGTTGATCGCGTTGCCCGCGCCGGTGGCACAGACGGTCGCCCCGACCGCGGCGGCCACCGCCCAGGGCGCGGCGAGCACGCCACCCGCGACGAACGCGCCGATGAAGGTGAGCGCGCCCGCCGCGACGGCGTTCACGGGGCGGGTGAGCGCGAGAAGTCCACGGGCGGTAGAACGCGCCATATCCCGCGTCCTCACCCGCCCCCCA
>SKWB01000344.1 GCA_007129135.1 Halococcaceae archaeon
CGACGCGGTGTTCGGACCGGAAGGACGAGCTGCTGAAACGGCCCGAACTGACCGCCGAGGAGGCCGGGGAACGCGACCGACTCGCCGAACTCGTCTCCGAACTCGACTGGTTCGTCTCCGACTACCGCGACCCGGCGAGCCCGACGACGTGGGTCGCAGACCAGCGTCCGGACCGATCGCTCGCGATCAAGCCGATGAACCCCGAGCGGTACCTGAACCACACCGTCTGGGAGAGAGGGGAGAAATTCGCGCTGCTCTCGGCGACGATCCTGAACAAGGAGGCGTTCTGTCGGGGTGTCGGCCTCGACCCCTCGAGAGTCGCGCTCGTGGACGTCCCGCACACGTTCCCGGTCGAGAACCGCCCGCTCTACGACGTGACCTGCGGGAAGATGACCTACGACGAGCGCGAGGAGACGATCCCGAAACTCGCGCGGACGCTCGTCCGGGTGATGGCCGCCCACCGCGAGGAGAAGGGGATCGTCCACTGTCACTCCTACGCGATCGCGGAGCGGATCGCCGACCACCTCGACGACTTCGGCGTCGGCGATCGGGTGCGCCGACACGGACGGGCGGACCGCGACCGGGCGCTCGAGGCGTGGAAGGCGAGTTCCCGACCGGACGTCTTCCTCTCGGTGAAGATGGAGGAGGCGCTCGACCTGGAGGGAGAGCTCGCCCGGTGGCAGGTGCTCTGTAAGTGTCCCTACCTCAGTACGAGCGACTCGCGGGTCGCCCATCGCCTCGAACGGGGCCAGTGGGCGTGGTACCGGCGGGGGGCGCTGAGGACCGTGATCCAGGCCTGCGGACGCGTCGTCCGCGGACCCGACGACCACGGCGCGACCTACCTCGCGGACTCGAGTCTCCTCGGGCTGTTCGATCGCACGCGCTCGGAGATGCCGGACTGGTTCCGGGAACAGGTCGACCGGATGGAACGACCCGACCTACCGCCGTTCGAGGAGGCGACGGGCGGCGCGCCGGACGGGTTCGACACCCACCCGGAGGGCGGTGACCGTGGATCGAGTGCACGGAGATCGCAGACCGGTCGGTCGCGGTTCGAGAGAGACGGGTCGGAGACGACTCGCCCGACCGGCAGGTCCGGCGGCTCGCGGGAGCGACGCCACCCGCTCGCGGACGTCTGGGACGACGGTTAGAGCAGCGCGAGGCCGTAGCCCGCCATCGAGACGACCATCAGCGCCACGAGGAAGACCGCGATGATCTGTTGTCGGTCCATATCCATCCATCGGGTACGGACCGTATTAATCCCTGACGGCTCCTTCCAGTCACGTTCGGTATCACTCGACGCGAGCGTCGACCACGACGTGCGAGACGCCCTCGCTGTGTCCCTTCACGATCCGCCGGTCGAGGATCGAGACGGCCCTGTCGTTCCGGTCTGCGGCCTCGCGGAGCCGTTCGACCGGACGCTCCCAGAGCAGCCCGTTCGGCGTCGCCTCGTGGAGGTGGAGCGTTCCCCCGGGACGGAGCGCCGAGAGCGCGCTGTCGAGGTACTCGAAGGCGTCGTAGTAGCCCATCACGACGCGATCCGCGTCCGCTTCGACGTCGCGGCAGTCGGCGCGGTAGGCGTCGATCCGCTCCGAGACCTCGTTGAGCATCGCGTTCTCGAGCAGGTAGCGAAAGGCGATCGGGTTCCGCTCCGTCGCCGTCACCCGCGCGCCCGCTCGCGCCATCGGGAGCGTGAAGTAGCCGATCCCGGCGAACATGTCGAAGACCGCCTCGCCGTCCTCGACGACACGGCCCATCCGCGCGCGCTCGGCCTGGTTTCCCGGCGAGAACATCACTCGGGAGAGATCGAGCGCGTACCGGGTGCCGTGCTCGGTGTGGACCGTCTCGGTGTCCCCAGCGCCCGCGGCCACCCGCACCGACGGCTCCCTGTGCTCTCCCGAGACCCCCTCGTTCGCGAGTACGGTGTCGGCGTTCCCGTGGAGTTCGAGCAGCGCCTCACCGACCTCCTTCTCGCGGGGACAGCCCTCGAACGTGACGAGGATCACGGAGCCGATCACCGCCCACGAGCCGGGCGCGGAGTCGACCTCCTCCTCGGTCCAGCCCCGGTCGCGGAGAAGCGTCTCGAGCGTGCGCGAGCGTGGCTCGGGGTCGGGCTGTCGGATCACCCTTTCTACCTGCGTCTCGGTCGGCTCAGCGACGACGGGGAGTTCGACCCGCTCGTCGTCGTGGCCGCGTATCTTCCGATTCTCGTCGTAGACCCCCTCCCGTGTCAGGGCCTCGATCGCTCGTTCCGCGCGGGCCTTCGCGACGACTACCGCGAGCGGCCCCCTCACCTCCTCACGCCTGTCCCCGCTCATTCGACCGACTCGCGTGGGAGCGCGTGGAGCCCGGCTCGGCTCTTCAGGACGAAGACGGTCTCGTTCCCCGTATCGAGATAGCTCGGGCGGGGGATCGTCGTCGAGGCGTAGGTCTCGGGATCGAGCACCTGGATCGCGTTCTCGTCCTCGACGGCCACGAGCGTCGTCTCCTCGGCGTCGTCGACCGAGCCGAGTTTGCGGGCATCGGGCGTCTCGCCCTCCTCGTAGGCGGACTCGTACCGGTCGCCCGTCGTCACCCTCGTACCCTTCACCGCGCCGCGAACGCTCTTTACGAGCACCGGTCCCTTCCCGTCGTCCGGCTCGATCACGTCGCCAGGTCGGAACCTCGGCAGGCGAACCGAGTAGGTGACGCGGTAGACCTCGTTGCCGTCGGAGTCCTCGGTGACGAGCGTCGCGTGGTCCTCGATCGTTCCGCCGAGCCGTCGGGTGATCCGGTCAGAGATCGCCCGTCCCATCTGCGTCGTCGAGATCTTCACGTCGAGGCCGTCGTCGGTCTCGTCGGTCTCGGTGATGAAGGCGTTCCGGTCGCCGGCTTCCTCGCGCTCTCTGATGTAGCTCTCGGCGATCTCTCGGGCCGTGGCGATCTCGTCCGTATCCGGCGTCCGTTCGTCGGCTCTCACCTGGATCAGGCTGGCCCAGTAGCCGCCCGCCTTCCGCCCGCACTGGGTGCAGGTCTCGCGGGCGATCGAGACCGGGACGGTGACGTGTTCCTCGACGGGCGTTCCCCGGACCGTGCCGGTGAACGTACAGTGCATCCGGATCGTGTTCACGTCGATCTGTTCGGGGTCGACCCCCCAGGCGACGTCCCCGGCGTCGACGTGGACGGAGAGCGCGTTCGTCACCTCGTCGATCGCGACGTCGGTGTAGTCGCGCGCGCCGACGTCGATCCAGCGGTTCCCCCGGTGAACGGCCCCACAGCCCGCACAGGTCCGAACGCGGAGCTTCTCGGGGGCCGAGACGAGATCGAACCCCTCCAGATAACACGCGTCGCAGATCCCCGGCCGCTCCCGTGAGCTCGCCCGCTCGCGTTCGGCGGGCGAGAGCGTCTCGCCACAGCGAGGACAGAGCTGGCGTGACTCGGTCATGGTGGGGGGAGGACGTCGAGGCGATTAAACGCGCGGTTCGGGCACGGGACCGTGCGCATCGCCACCACGTCTCGCGATTCGGAGGCGGATGCTTTTAATCGGTCGGGCGCTTACATCTGGATATGAGCACGCAGTGGCAATCCGACTGGGGACTCCGTGGTCGGATGATCTTCACGGGGTTCCTCCTGTTCGCCCTCTACATCGTCTTCGTCGGGGTGATGGTCGCGGTGTTCGACGCCGGCATCCTGACCGTCCTCATGTTCATGGGGGCGTTCATGTTCGTCCAGTACTTCTTCAGCGACAAGATGGCGCTGTGGGGGATGGGCGCGAAGGAGGTCTCCGAGGAGGAGTACCCCGAACTCCACGACATGGTGACACGGCTCTCCCGGCAGGCGGACCTCCCGAAGCCGCGGGTGGCGGTCGCCGACTCGCGGGTACCCAACGCGTTCGCAACGGGTCGGAACCAGCGCAACGCCGCGGTCTGTGTCACCACGGGCATCATGGGGACGTTGAACGAAGAGGAGCTAGAGGGCGTGATGGCCCACGAACTCGCCCACATCAAGAACCGGGACGTGATGGTGATGACCATCGCCTCGTTCCTCGGCACGCTCGCGTTCATGGTCGTGCGCTGGGGCTGGCTCTTCGCCGGTAACGACCGCAACGCCGCGCCGATCTGGGTCGCGATCCTCGCCTCGATCGCCGTCTGGATCGTCTCGTTCTTCCTGATCCGGGCGCTCAGCCGCTACAGGGAGTACGTCGCCGACCGCGGCGCGGCGGCGATCACCGGCAATCCCGCCGCACTGGCCTCCGCGCTGATGAAGATCTCCGGGCGGATGGACAAGGTCCCGAAGGAGGACATGCGCGAGCAGGCGGAGATGAACGCCTTCTTCATCATCCCGATCCGCTCGGGCTTCATCGGGA
>SKWB01000074.1 GCA_007129135.1 Halococcaceae archaeon
GCTGTCGGTCCCG
Organism: Halococcaceae archaeon; assembly: GCA_007129135.1. Classification (GTDB taxonomy): domain Archaea; phylum Halobacteriota; class Halobacteria; order Halobacteriales; family Halalkalicoccaceae; genus Natronorarus. Next base: position 14 of record SKWB01000074.1, read on the forward strand.
GCGACGGTGTAGGAGGGTGCCTGGTCCGCGACGATCTCGACGAGCCCCGATCGCAGGCGCTCGCCCAGCGCGTTCACGTGCTCGTAGACGTCGTTCTCGGCGGCGAACCGCAGCGTCTCGAGCCCGGCGGTCATCGTCACGGGGTGGCCCGAGAAGGTGCCGGCCTGGAAGACGTCGCCGACGGGCGTGAAGCCCTCGATCAGTTCGGTCTTCCCGCCGATCGCGCCTACCGGGAAGCCGCCGCCGATGATCTTCCCGAACGTGGTGAGGTCGGGGTCGAGGTCGAACCGGCTCTGGGCGCAGCCGAGACCGCCGACCCGGAAGCCGGTGATCACCTCGTCGAGGACGAACAGCGCGCCGTGAGCGCGACAGGTCTCCTGGACGTGTTCGAGATAGCCCTCCACGGGGGTCACGATCCCGTAGTTCGCGAGGATCGGTTCGGTGAGCACGGCCGCGATCTCGTCGCCGTGGCGCTCGAACACCTGCTCGAGGGCCTCGCGGTCGTTGAACGGCACGGGAAGCGTGTGTTCGGCGAACGACTGCGGGACGCCCGCCGAACTCGGTCGGGGGTGTTCGGCGTCGCCCGCGACGAGCGTCGACTCCTGGGCGCCGTGGTAGCCGCCCTGCATCACGACGATCTTGTTCCGACCGGTGATGCCGCGGGCCAGCCGAACGGCGGAGACGGTCGCTTCGGTACCGGAGTTCACGAACCGGATCATCTCGACGCTCGGGACGTGACGGACGACGAACTCCGCCAGGTCGACTTCCACCTCGGTCGGCATCCCGTACATCGGGCCGTCGGCGACCTGCGACTGGATCGCGGCGATCGCTCTCTCCGGTAAATCGTGGCCGTAGAGCAGCGGGCCGAGGCCCATCACCCAGTCGATATACCGGTTGCCGTCGGCGTCGATCGCGTGACCGCCGTCGCCGCGGGCGACGAAGTTCGGGTAGGGTTCGACCGCGGCCCGGACCGTCGAGTTGACGCCGCCGGGCAACACCGAGAGCGCGCGACCGTAGAGGTCGCGTGAGGCCTCCTCGTTCATGACCCGGCGTTGGTGAGCGGACGGCAAAGTAGTACCGAGGTTCGCGACCGTGTCGAGCGCTCCCGACACACCGAAACAGTCAACCGAGAGATACGAGTAGTGGGGGACGATGGAGTACGACCGCCGTCCCGTCGCCGCCGGAGCGCTCGTTCAGGCGGTCGTCCTCGGGGGCTACCTCGCGTCGATCGAGGGTATCTCACCGCTGGCGTTCGCGCTCGGCGTCGTCGGTGGGGTGACCGCTGGCGGGCTGACCCGGCGGGGTGGTGCCTGGGTCAACGGCGCGATGGCGAGCGTCGTCGGCTGTCTCTGGTACCTCCTCGTGTCGTTCGCCGTGGGGTCCGCCGTCGGGATTCGGGCGACCGTGCTCAGGCCCTCGGACATCGTCGCGGTCGTGCTCACCGAGACGATGCTTCAGGGGCTCTTCCTGCTCCCGGGCTACCTCCTCCTGGGGATGGGCGCCGGTGCCCTCGTCGGGGCGCTCCGACGGGAGATGCTCCCCTGAGGTCGGTCGAGTCGTGAGATCCGGTGGAGGGCTCGGTGACGCCGGATCGGTCTCGGCTCATCCCGGTCCGGACGGGACCTCGGTCAGATCGAGTCGCTGGAGGAGGGTCGTCGTCGGCCGGCCCTCCCGATCCCAGTCCCGGCGCGCGTAGTACGCGTCGAGGAGCCGCTCGAACGAGGCCCGGTCGAGACCCCCGTCCTCGCCCGCGAGCGGTTCGGTCAGCGTCGGTGGGAGCTCGTCGTCCGCCCTCGAAAACCCCTCGCGGACGTTGAACAGCCGCACGAGCGTCCAGATCCGTTCGCCCGTGAGCGCGAGTTCGTCGGGGTCGAGATCGTAGCCGACGGCGGAGAGCCACTCGGAGCCGAGATCGCCCCGAAAGACGTCGTCGAGGAAGTCGTCGGCGATCAGGCTCCAGAGCAGTGCCCGGCGGTCCTGTTCCTCGATCACCGCGGCAGCGCGCTCGGAGACGCCCGTCGCGTCACCGGAGACCGCCTCGATCTCGATCGGCCGCGCCCGGCGGTGACACGCCCCGCGGTCGCTCGTCGCGTAGGCGAGCGCCATCGTCTCCGCGTTCCGCGGATCGTACGAGGAGAGCTCCATCCCCTTCACCGTCGGGATCAGCCCCTCGCCGCCGAAGCGCTCGGCGGCGCTCTCGACGCCCTCCGCGAGCGCGTCCCCCAGTGGCGTCGACCGGTCCGCGATCTCCTCGATGAGCGTTCGAGCGGCCCCCTCGTCGCCGAAGCCGATCTCGCGGTCGATCAGCCCGCGCTCGCTGGCGCGCACCGCCCATGCGACGGCGTTTCCGGCCGTGATCACGTCCAGCGCGAGCCGGTCGCAGACCGCCCCGAGCGTCGCGACCGCGTCGAAGTCGTCGATGCCGAGCCCCGCGCCGAGGACGATCGGCGTCGCCCCCCTCGGGACGCTCTCGCCCGTTTCGGTGTCGACCCGGAAGCCGCCGGGGACCGCGTCGTCGGGTCGCTCCCGCCCGACCGACGCCTCCCGGGCGCGCTCGATACCGATCCCCGAGGTGCCGTCGAACCGGCCCTCCTGCCAGCCGCGCGTGGGGAGCGCGCCGACGGCGTCGGCGAACTCGGCGGTCTCTAACGTGTCGCTGGCGGCCAGCCACCGACCGGCGTGGCCGCCCGCGAACGCCTCCTCGGTCCGGTCGTGGAGCTCGAGCAGCCGCCCCGACGGCTCCGGTTCGGGACCGCGAGCGACGACCGCCTTCAGGTTCTTCGAGCCCATCACCGCGCCCGCGCCGCCGCGACCGGCGTGGTGGTCACCGCCGTCGGAGGCGATCGTCGCGTACTTGACGCCGTTCTCGCCCGCCGGTCCGATACAGGCGACAGCACCCTCCGGAAAGGCCTCGCAGGTCTCCGCCGCGTCGAGTCCCCGGAGGTCCTCCGTGGACTCGATCGTCACGTCGTCGTCGTTCGCGTGGAGTGCGACCGGTCGCTCGGCCCTGCCCGTGACGAGGATGCCGAGATGACCGGGGAGCGAGCCCGCCAGCCGACCGGGGAACGATCCACCGCCGTACGAGTCGAGGAACGCACCGGTGAGCGGCGACTTCGTGATCGCCGCGTAGCGCTGGTCGCCCGGCGTGTAGCCCGAGAGCGGGCCGAGGGCGAACAGCAGGACGTTCTCGGGAGACTCGGGATCGGTCCCCCTCGGGAGTTCCTCGTAGAGGTAGCGGGCGCCCACCCCTTTGCCGCCGACGAACCGGGAGAGCCACTCGGGTGGGATCGCCTCGCTCCGTACCCTCCCCGTCGAGAGGTCGACCCGCAGCATCCTGTCCCTGGTGGGCGCCATCCTATCCGTCCTGATGGTCCGACGGGAGTAAACGTCACGGTACGCGAGACCGGCCCCTGCCGCAACGCCGATCGCGGATCCGGACCGTACACCAGCCCGGGTTCACCGCTGGCGACGGTAGCCCGTGATCGCCAAGGAGGGCCGAGTGGTCGCCGGGACGGACTCAGACCGCTTCGACGCCGGTCTCGCCGGTTCTGACCTGGAGCGCCTCCTCGATCGGGATGACGAACACCTTGCCGTCGCCGGGTTCGCCGGTCGACGCCGCCTCCCGGATCGCCTCGGCGACCTCGATGGCCGGGACCTCCGCGACGACGCACTCGACTTTCACCTTCTGGTGGAGGTCGACGACGTACTCCTCGCCGCGCCACTGCCCCTTCTTCGCCGCCTGGCTCCCCCGTCCGGAGACGTTCGTCACCGTGAGCGAGGGCGCGCCGGCCTCCGCGAGCGCGGTCTTCACGGCCGCGAGCTTCTCCGGGCGAACGATCGCGGTGACCATCTTAATCGAGCTCCCGCCGTCGGCGACGTAGCTCTCGAAGCCGCCGTCGGTGCGGTACCGGCCGCCGTCGGTGACGACCTCGGGCGAGGCGAACTCGGGGTAGGTGTCGACGCCGTGTTCGGTCACGTCGAGGCCGTCGCGCTCGTGTTCGGGCGTCACGCGGGCCTGTCCGACCGCCCTGAACGCGCCCCAGACGGCGGCGGTCGCGGCCACGGTCCAGATCGTGATGACGGCGACGCCGACGATCTGCGGGGCGAACGCACCCGCCTCGATCGAGAGGACCCCGCCCGCGACGACGCTCCCGCCGACCACCGCTGCACCCTCCGCGTTCGACCAGAGCGGGAACAGCACCAGCCCGAGCATCCCCGCGCTGCCGTGGACCGGGAAGACCGCACAGACGTCGTCGATCTTCAGCCGCTTCTCGACGAACCGGAAGACGATCGGGA
>SKWB01000056.1 GCA_007129135.1 Halococcaceae archaeon
GTGCGGGAGGCGGCGATCCACGCGATCCGCAGGGAGGGCCTCGGTCCGGAGGAGAGTGAGGGGGTCGACGCGGCCGAACTCGAATCCCTCACGGTCGAGCCCGGCGACCTCGACGCCGCCCTCCGGGCGATCGACCCCTCGGCGCTCCGCGAGGTGTTCGTCGAGGTGCCGGACGCGACCTGGGCGGACGTCGGTGGGCTCGAGGAGACGACTGCACAGTTGAGAGAGACCGTCCAGTGGCCGCTCGAGTACCCCGAGGCGTTCGAGCGCGTCGACCTGCGCCCCGCGAAGGGCGTGTTGCTCTACGGGCCGCCGGGGACCGGCAAGACGCTGCTCGCGAAGGTCGTCGCGAACGAGGCGGCGAGCAACTTCATCTCGATCAAGGGCCCCGAACTGCTCAACAAGTACGTCGGCGAGTCGGAGAAGGGCGTCAGGGAGGTGTTCGAGAAGGCGCGGGCGAACGCCCCGACGGTGGTCTTCTTCGACGAGATCGACGCGCTCGCGGCCGAACGCGGCGGTGCGAGCGCGGACGCCGGGGTGAGCGAACGGGTGGTCTCACAGCTCCTCACCGAGTTGGACGGGCTGGAGGAGCTAGAGGACGTCGTCGTGATCGCGACGACGAACCGGCCGGACCTGCTCGACGACGCGCTCTTGCGACCCGGTCGGTTCGACAGACACGTCCACGTCGGCGTCCCCGACGAGGCGGCCCGGCGAGCGATCTTCGAGGTACACACCCGGAACCGCCCGCTGGCGGACGACGTGGATCTGGACGCGCTCGCCGCTCGGACCGAGGGCTACGTGGGCGCGGACGTCGAGGCGGTCTGTCGGGAGGCGGCGGCGAGCGCGGTCCGCGGGTTCGTCGACGGTGATGGAACCGACCCCGAGGGGATCGTCCTCGGGACCGAGCAGTTCGAGGCGGCGCTCTCCGAGGTCGCCAGGGGCAGAGACGGCAGGGAGAGCCGGTTCGCCCGGCCCGACCCCGTGGACTCGGACTCCCGGGACGGGTGAGTCGAACCGGGCGACCGGCGTGTCGACGCCAACTGTTATGGCCACGGGGGCGACAGTGGGAACCGATGCGTACCGTCGAGTACCGCGTCCTCGCCGAGGGGGACGAGCCGGTCGTCACGCGGCTGGGCCTCGGCGTGGGTCGCAGACAGGGGCGGGTCCTCGCCTTCCTCGCCCTGCGGCGCGAGGAGGGCGAAGAGGAGCCGGTGACGGGGCTCCGGATCCGTCTCGGGACGGGCCTCGGTCGCGAGGCGGTCATCGGGGCGCTCTCGACGCTCTCCGATCGCGGACTCCTCTCCGAGAGCACGCTCGATTCCAAACGCTCGACCGGCGGTCGCCCGCCGAAGGCGTGGCGAGCGACCGAGGACCTGGCGGGGACGATCGAGGCGGCCGATCGGAGCAACGCACGGGTCCTGGCCGACCGGGCGCTGTCGATGGCGTCCTCGGGAGCGAGCGGGGAACGGACCGGGTCGGAGCCGGAGGGGGCCGTCCGCCTCGCGCTGAACTGGCTCCCGAACGGGCTCCACCTCCCGTTCTACGCACCCGCGGTCGGGTCGGATCTCGACCTCGAGGTGCGGATCGACCACCACCGTGGCTCCGAGCGGTCGCTCGCGGCGGTCGTCGACGGCGAGGCGGACGTCGGGCTGGTCGGGGCGGCCACGCTCGCCCGCGCCCGCGAGTCGGGCGAGCCCGTCGTCCCGCTCGCGGTCGTCTACCAGCGGGCGATGACGGTGCTCTACACCGAGCGCGAGCGATTCGGCGAGCCGCTCACCCGGCTCGACCAGCTCGAGGGGAGGCGGGTCGGGATGCCGCCGGACGCGGAGTCACGACTGCTCGGCCGGCTCTTCCTCGCACAGGCGGGCCTGGAGGGCGTCGAGACGGTCGAGACGGAGGGCGAGGAGGCCGACGCGCTGCTCTCGGGGTCGGCGGACGTCGTGACCGGCTCGGTCTCGGACCCACACGAACTCCGGGCGGCCGGGGAGACGGTCGACGTCCTCTCGATCGCCGAACACTTCCCGATCTACGGGCCCACGCTCGCGGTCCGTCCGGAGACGCTTCGGACACGACGCGAGGCGATCGAGCGATTCCTCGTCTGGACGATCCGTGGCTGGGCGGCGGCGCTCGAGAACCCGGCGGCGGTGGGGGGACACGCCGCGGACGTGATCGGCGTCGACGACCCGGCGTCGCTCTCGCGGACGTTCGAGCGGGCCGCCGCTGAGTTCGGCGAGAGCAAGGCGAGTCGGGAACACGGCTGGGGCCACCACGACGAGGCGGGCTGGGAGCGGCTCTCGGCCGCGCTCAGACACACCTCGTTCGAGCGCGTCACATGATCCGGGTGGAGGGGCTGACTGTCTCGTTCGAGACGGTGACCGCGGTCGAGGGGGTGGACCTCGAGGTGGGCCGTGGGGAGTTCCTCACGATCGTCGGCCCCTCTGGCTGCGGGAAGACCACCCTCTTACACGCCGTCGGCGGCCTCCAGGAGCCGACCGAGGGGCGTATCCGGATCGACGGCGAGCCTCCTGGGCGTGCACGCGACGCCGGGCGGGTCGGCCTCGTCTTCCAGGAGCACACGCTCCTGCCGTGGAAGACCGCCTTGGGGAACGTCACCTTCCTCCGACGGATCGCCGGGAAGCCGCCGGACGAACCCGGGGCGCGTAGGCTGCTCGACGCGGTGGGCCTCTCGGGCTTCCTCGAGGCCTACCCGCGAGAGCTCTCCGGCGGGATGGCCCAACGAGTCGCCATCGCGCGGGCGCTCCACCTCGACGCGGACCTCCTGCTGATGGACGAGCCGTTCGGCGCGCTCGACGAGATCACCCGGGACGAACTCGGCGTCGAACTCCGCGACCTCCTCCGCGAGCGGGAGACGACGGTGCTGTTCGTCACCCACAGCGTCCCTGAGGCGGTCTTCCTCGGCGACCGCTGTGTGGTCCTCCGCGGGACGCCCGGTCGGATCGAGGGCGTCTTCGATCTCGACCTCCCGGAGCCGCGAGAGCCATCGCTGTTCACCGACCGGACGTTCCAGGAGTGGGTGGGGGAGGTCCGGGCGGCGCTCTACGTGGAGGCGAGCCCACGGAGATGAACGCGGCGCGCGGCGTCCGCTCCGGCGACCTCCTCTACCCGACCGTCGCGCTCGCGGCGGGGATCGCCCTCTGGTGGACGCTCTCGGTCGCGCTCGCGATCCCCTCGTTCCTCCTCCCCAGCCCCGACGAGGTCGCCGCCCAGCTGGTCGGCAACCCCCGGCTCTACCTCGTGAACGCGCTCGCGACCGTCGAGAAGGTCGTCGTCGGCGGGGCGGTCGGGACGGCCGCGGGCTTCGGCTTCGGCCTCGTCGTCGGGACCATCCCACTCGCCCGGCGGGCGCTCTACCCCTACCTCGTGACGGTCCGCGTCCTCCCGAAGATCGCGATCGCTCCCGTCCTGCTGATCTACCTCGGCACCGGCTTCACGACCGCCGTCGTCTTCGTCGCGCTCGTCACCTTCTTCCCGCTCGTCGTGAGCACGGCCGCCGGGCTCTCGCGCACCCCCGAGCCACAGCTCGACCTGCTCCGGTCGGTGAACGCCGGGCCGATCGACACCCTGGTCCGGGTCAGGCTCCCCTACGCCCTCCCGGACGTCTTCGCCGGGCTCAAACAGTCGGTGACGCTCGCGGTCGTCGGCGCGGTCGTCGCCGAGTGGGTCGTCGCCCGCCGTGGGCTGGGCTACCTGATCCTGCTCGGGATGGAGAACCTCCGCACGGACATCATGATCGCGGCGCTCTCGGTGCTCGTCGTCGTCGGCCTCTCGTGCTACGGCGGGGTCGTTCTCTGTCAGCGTGCGATCGTGCGGCGATTCCCAGTCACCGGAACCGAACCCTGACCGCCCGTTCGGCGGCCGCCGGAGCCGCGTAGAAGGCGATCCCGAGCAGCGCGAGCGCGACGAGCGCGGCGTACGCCTCGGCCGTCCGGAGCCCGGTCGACGCGACGAACACCCGCGTCCCGAGCCCCGCGTCGAGCGTGACGAACTCGGCGACGACCGCGCCGATCACCGAGAGCGTCGCCGCGATCTTCAGGCCGGCGAAGACGCTCGGCGCCGCCGCCGGGAGCCGGACCCTCGCGAACGTCGTCCACGAGGACGCCCCCACGGACTCCAGGAGGAGCAGGTACGGCCGGGGCGTCGATCGGAGCCCGTCGATCGTCGCGACGGTCATCGGGAAGAGCGCGAGCGTCGCCACCAGCAGCGCCTTCGTGGGGATCCCCCGCCCGAACCAGAGGAAGAGCAGCGGGGCGATGGCGATCACCGGCGCGATCCGCA
>SKWB01000309.1 GCA_007129135.1 Halococcaceae archaeon
ACCGGCGTCGCGGCGATCCCGACGGCTGGACAGGCGTGTGTCACCCAGTGGTACAAGCTCCCCGGCGAGGTGCCGTTCGACGCCGGAAAGCGGCTGATCCTCAACTGCGAGGACGACCGGCCGAACCAGGTCGTCCCCCACAGCACGGTCGCCCCGGAGTACTCCGTCCCTGGAATGACGCTCCTGAGCGCGACGTTCCTCGGCGAGCAGTCGAGAAGCGACGTCGAACTCGCGGCCGAGACGCGCGCGGCGCTCTCGTCGTGGTACCCAGAGCGCTCGTTCACCACGCTCTCGATCCTCGCGACCGACCGGATCGACTTCGCGCAGTTCGCCCAGCCGCCGGGCTTCTACGACACGCTGCCCGACGTCCGATCCCCCGAGGGCCCGGTCTACCTCGCCGGGGACTACACCCTGTGGTCCTCGATCGAGGGTGCGATGGAGAGCGGCGTGCTCGCGGCCCGTGCGGTCGGGGACGACCTGCCGGCGGAGCCGTCACCGGAGGCGACGCCGGAGACCGCCTGATACGGACGGGGTCCGTCTCGCCGGTGTCCCCTCTCGCTCACTCGGTCGCCGTCGTCTTCTGTGGGAAGAGCGCTCCGCGCAGCCGATCCGAGTAGGCACCGATACTGATCCCGGCCATGAACGAGAGGATACTCGGGACGAGTATCCAGACGAGGTTCGGGTGCTCCGTACCGGCGTGCAGGACGATGTCGAACATACGCGCGTACCGTCGTCCGGCGGGGGTAGATAGCTACCGCTTCCGGAAACCCGGATCCGGGCGAGCCCACGCCCTCCGTCACCGGGGCTCGAGAGGTCAGCTCCGTGCAGAGAGTCCCCTAGAGGTGCCGGCGAAGCCGCGAGAGCGGCGGGAACGGCAGGGTCTCGTCGGCCTCCTCGTCGCGGACGATGGGGCGATACGCCCCCGGATCCGAGAGCAGCGGCGAGAGAAAGGAGGCGGACCGCGAGACGTCCACCCCGCGGGTCAGCCGGTTGAACGCGGGCAGGACGAGCACGTCTCCGTCGCCCCCGGAGCGCGGTCCGTGGAGGTAACACGGCCGCTTCCGCCCCTCGATACGGATCGCGGGGTGGTCGTGGCCGAGGACGGTGAGCGGGGCGTCCGCGTCATGCTCGGTGTGGCCGTGACAGATCGCGACGTCGCCGGCGGAGTACCACGCCGGACTCTCCCCGTCGAAGACCGCCCCGAGCATCCCGTCGTGGTTTCCGGGGGTGACGACCGGGGTCGCCCCGACACCCTCTATCAGCCCCAAGATCCGAGCGACCGTCTCTCCCACCCCCGCGGGGAGCGTGCCGTAGCTGTGGAGGAGGTCACCGGCGAGGACCACGACCTCGGGCGAGAACCGAGAGAGCAACGGGCCGAGACGCTCGGTCAGGTCCTCGCGTTCGCCGAGCGGCAGCGAGACCGGGGAGGCGCGGTCGCGGCCGACGTGGAGGTCGGCGAGGACGAGCGTCCGCTCCTCGCACAGGTAGATCGCCCGGTCTCGGAACCTGACTCCCTCCAGCACGGGCGTGGCTTCGCCCCGACGGGGATGACCCTTTCGTCCTCGCTCGGGCACGCTTTTGTGTCCCCCGTCCGGAGGGGTGGTATGGTCGACGTCCTCGACACAAAGCGATCCGCGACGCGCTTTCGCATCCTCGTCGAGATCGCAGAGCGCCAGCCGGCGGTGAGCCAGGGCGAGATCGCGGAGGCGGTCGGCGTCACCAGCCAGGCGGTCAGCGAGTACATCAGGGATCTCGTCTCCGAGGGGTACGTCGAGAAGGAGGGCCGTTCCCGGTACCGGGTGACGAAAGAGGGAGTCGACTGGCTCTTTCGCGCCGCCACCGAGGTCCGTCGGTTCGCAGAGCACGTCACCGAGGACGTCCTCGGGAGCGTCGGCGAGGACGCCGCCATCGCCACGGGACCGATCGCCGAGGGCGAGACGGTAACCCTGACGCTCTCTTCGGGATTGCTCCACGCGACACCCGGCGACGGTGGACCCGCGACGGGCGTCGCGACGACGGACGCGGAGGAGGGCCGGGAGGTCGGCGTCACCGGCTTCGAGGGGGTGATCGACCTCGATCCGGGACGGGCGACCGTCGTCCAGGTCCCGGCCATCCGCTCCGGCGGGAGCGACGCGGTCGACACGGGAGCGCTCTCGGAGCGGTGCGAGCGGGCGGACCTGGTCGTCGCGTCGGGTGTGGAGGCGGTCGTCGCCTGCTCTCGCGGCGGGTTCGAGCCACGGACGACGTTCGGGGCGGGTGCGGTCGCCGCCGACGCGGCGGGCCGCGGGCTCCGGGTCGTCGTGGTCGCGACGGCGGACACGGTCGGACGGGTGACCGACGCGCTCCGGGACTCGGGTGTGGACTACGAGGTCGCGGAGGCGGCCTGAGCGCTCGCGTGATCGGTGGCGGTCTCGTAGGCCTCCCTCACTCGGTTGAACGTCTCGCGGTCGCCGCCGCGATCGGGATGGACGTGTTTCACCTGTTCGCGATAGGCGCGTCTGACCTCGCTCGCCTCCGCGTCGGTCGGAAGCCCGAGCACGGCGTAGGCGGCCCTGATCGTCTCCGCCTCGCCGTTCTCCGCCTCGACGCCGAACTCGAAGTCGGGGACCTCGAACGGGAGCCGAGCGCCGAGGTGGACGCCCGGCATCTCGTGTTCGACGAGGATCGCGTACGTCTCGGTGTCGCCGACGGTGAAGTACGTCTTCACGTCGAACGTGATCGCGACGTCGCGCTCGGGGAGGTAGAACTCGACGACCCGGTCGCCGATCTCGGTGTCCTCGGCGAACCGCTCGCCGATCGCTTCGAGGTAGTACCGGATCTCCCTGCGCTTTCGGTCGGTTCCGGTCCGACGGGGACCGGGAGAGGGCCGGTCGGGAAACAGCCGGGTCCCGACGTAAAAGAGCCCGGCGATCACCACGGCGACGCCGAGACCGGCGAGCGCGCCGACGATGAACCATCGGGGGAGCCACGCGATCAGATCCCAGAGCACGCTCTCCCGTTGGGACCGCCCGAGCAAGAACCTTCGTAGATCCTACGGGTCGATCCCGTCGGTCTGTACGCCCCACAGCGTCGCGTAGAGCCCGCCCCGGGCGACGAGGTCGTCGTGGGTCCCCCGTTCGACGACCTCGCCGCCATCGACGACGAGGATCGTATCAGCGTCCTTCACGGTCGAGAGCCGGTGGGCGACCGCGAGCGTCGTTCGGCCCGCAGAGAGCCGGTCGAGGCTACGCTGGATCGCGAGTTCCGTCTCCGTGTCAACCGCGGAGGTCGCCTCGTCGAGGATCAGGATCGCCGGGTCCTGGACGACCGTCCGGGCGATCGAGAGCCGCTGGCGCTGGCCGCCCGAGAGCTTCACGCCGCGCTCGCCGATCCGGGTCTCGTAGCCGTTAGGGAGGTCGCGGATGAACCCGTCGGCCTCGGCCGCCTCGGCCGCCGCCCGGACCGCCGCGTCGGTCGCGTCGAACTCGCCGTACCGGATGTTCTCCGCGACCGTCCCGTCGAAGAGGAACGTCTCCTGACCGACGTAGCCGATGGCCTCCCGGAGGCTCGCGGTCGTCAGCTCGCGGACGTCGTGGCCGTCGACGCGGATCTCTCCCTCCGAGACCTCGTAGAGCCGCAGGAGCAGCTTCAGGATCGTCGACTTCCCCGCGCCGGTCGGCCCGACGACCGCGACGGTCTCGCCCGGATCGGCGGCAAAGGAGACGTCTCTCAACACCACCTCGCCACCCTCTCGTCGCTCGGCGGCGGCCAGCGCGGTCTCGGGGTAGGAGAAGGAGACCTCGCGGTACTCGACGCGGCCCTCCGGGTCGGTCAGATCGACCGCGTCGTCGGCGTCGGTGATCCAGACGGGGACGTCCATCAGCCCGAAGACGCGCTCGCTGGAGGCCTTCGCGTTCTCGTACTGGTCGACGATGCTCGAGACCTCCGCGAGCGGCGTGACGATGCGCTGGCTCATGAACAGGAACGTGACGAACGCGCCGACGGAGAGCTCGCCCGTGAACGGCCCCGGCGGGCCGTCGAAGATCCAGATCCCACCGACGACGAACGTCGCGGCGAACGACAGCCCCGCCAGCAGCTCCATCCCGGGCCTGTAGACGTAGTTGAGTTTCAGCATCGACATCGTCTGCCGGAAGTACTCGAGCGAGGCGTGGGTGACCCGGTCGACCTCGTAGCTCTCGGTACCCGACGTCTTCACGAGTTCGACGCCGCTCAGGCTGTTCTCGAGTCTGGTGTTCAGGTGGCCGATGCTCGCGCGCTGTTCGACGTAGATCGGC
>SKWB01000371.1 GCA_007129135.1 Halococcaceae archaeon
CGGGCGGCGAAGTCCATGTAACACCAGCCGAGCGCGTTCCCGATGTGGAAGTTCCCGGTCGGATACGGCGGCGGGGTGTCGATCCGGTAGTCGGGGGCGTCGGTGTCCTCGTAGCGGTAGACGTCGGTCTCCTGCCAGTGCTCTCTCCAGCGGCGTTCGACGCTCTTCGGGTCGTAGCTGTCGTCCATTCCTGTCATGTCTTCTCCCTGTTCGCGAGACGATCGAAGAACGCGCGCTCCGTCGGCGCCGGCTCAGAGCCGACGTACTACCGACTGAATCGCGCTCATACCCGAGAGAAACCAGCCACGTTTGATAAACCTTGCCGTCTCGGCGGTCGCGTCAGTCGTCGGCGTCGTCCGTTTCCTCGCCCTCACCCTCCTCGACGACGGTGATCGTGATCTCGTCGGTCTCGCCGAACGCCTGGTGGAGGGTGTCCCCGATCTGTACGCAGACGTCGTACTCGCCGGGGTCGATCTCGATCTCCGCTTCGTCGCCCCCGTCGCTCAGGTGCCAGACCTCGTTGTCCTCCTCCAGGTCGTCGGCCGGGCCGGGGATGATCTCGCCGTCCTCGAAGCAGTCCTCCTCGGCCATGACGTGCAGGTGTCCCTCGCCGACAGCGGGGTCCTCCTCGACCGACGCGAGGTCGAAGCCGTCGGTCTCGAAGACGAACGTCACCGGCGTCTCGACGGTGTCACCGTCTTCCGGCTCGACGAACGACACGCTCGCGTCCTCCGGCTGGTCCGCGACGTCGTACTCGTCGTCGGGATCCTCGTCGTCGTGGTCGTCTTGGTCGGCGTCGTCGTCCGTCGGGTCGTCGTCGGGATCCTCGTCGTCGGCCGGCTCGTCCCCGTCCAGACAGCCGGCGAGCGCCGCGACGCCGACCACCGATCCGGTCAGCAGGACGCCTCTCCGCGAGTACCGTGTCGACTCGTCGTCGGGCTCGTGTACCATCTCGTTGACCGGTTGGTGGGGCGTGAGAATAAGTAGCCCGCTCCACGGCGACGGATCGGAACCACTACGCCCGCGCTCGCGGATCACCCCACATGCAACTGGGCGTCATCGGACTGGGGCGGATGGGCCGGATCGTCGTCGACAGAACCCTCGCCGCCGGCCACGACGTGGTCGCCTTCGACCTCTCGTCGGCGGCCGTCTCCTCGGCGGCGGAGGCGGGTGCGACGCCCGCGGAGTCGATCGAGGCGCTCTGTGCCGAACTCGGGGAGGGAAAGCGGATCTGGCTGATGGTCCCCGCAGGGGAGGCCGTCGACGCGACGCTCGCCGACCTCGATCCACACCTCGAGGGGTCGGACGTGGTCGTCGACGGCGGGAACTCGCACTTCGAGCGCTCGGTCGAGCGCGCGGCGGCCTGTTCGGGCACCTACCTCGACTGCGGGACCTCGGGCGGGCCGGCGAGCGCCGAGGAGGGCTTTTCGCTCATGGTCGGCGGACCGGCGTGGGCCTACGAGGAACTCGTTCCCGTCTTCGACGCCGTCGCGACCGGCCCCGACGGCCACGCCCGGATGGGACCGAGCGGATCGGGCCACTACGTCAAGATGGTGCACAACGGCGTCGAGTACGCGCTGATGGGGGCCTACGGCGAGGGGTTCGAACTGCTCGCGGAGGGTCGCTACGACCTCGACCTCGAGTCCGTGGCCCGCACCTGGAACAACGGCGCGGTGATCCGATCCTGGCTCCTCGAACTCTGCGAGGAGGCGTTCGCCGAGGAGGGCAGCGACCTCGGGACCGTCGCCGACCGGATCGAGGGCGGCTCGACTGGCACCTGGACCGTCGAGGAGGCCCTCGCACAGGAGGTGCCGGTCCCGCTGATCTACGGGGCGCTGGCCGAACGCTTCGACTCGCGAAACGAGGGACGGTTCTCGCGTCGGCTCTGCAACCGGCTTCGCTACGGCTTCGGCCGTCACGAGGTCGTCCGAGAGGAGTAGACCGCCCGTCGGTCGTACTCCAGTTCCGTCGCCACCCGCTCGGCGAGATCCGCGCCACACTCGCGTTCGACGAGATGCAGCGCCAGATCGAGCCCCGAGGTGACCCCGCCCGCGGTGAGCACGTCGCCGTCGTCGACGACGCGTTCTTCCCTCACCAGTGCGTCCGTCCCCCGCAGGTCGGCGAGCGCACTCGCGTGAGTCGTCGCGGGCCTGCCGTCGAGGACCCCGGCGCGCGCGAGGAGCATTCCGCCGGTACAAACCGAGGCGACCGTCGCTCCCGACGAGTGGGCCTCGGCGATCGCGTTCGGGACCTCGCCGCGTTCGGCCTCGCCCCACGCGCCGTGTTCGGGTCGGCTCGACCAGCCTCCGCCCGGGACGACGAGGACGTCGAACTCGGCGTCCGAGAGCGTCCCGTCGACCGCGACGTCGAGACCGTGGCTTGCGACGATCGAGTCCGTCGGGTCGAGCGCCCGGAGCGTCGCGCGGATCTCGCCGCCGAAGGCCCGTGCGGTCTCGAACACCTCGTACGGTCCGATCGCGTCCAGTTCGTCGAAGCCCTCGTAGAGGACGATGGCGACCGTGGTGGTCATGGTCGCGGTTCGTGCCTGGTCGATATGACCCCGCCGATCGGTCGTCACTCGATCAGCGTCGCGGCGGGGCGCAATCCACAATATCCTTATTCCCCCGCTCCGAAGCCAGGATCATGGTAGATCTGCTCGCACTCTCGGCCGGGGTCTTTCTCACCCTCGTCGTCGTGGTCTTCCACTTCGCACGGGGGACCGACCGCGTGATCCCCGACGACATCGCCGACGACGTGCTCGAACACCGCGCGGCGACCGTCCGCGAGACCGACTTCCCCGAGCCGATGAACCGCTCGATCGGCGGCGGCGCCCCCGCGGGCGCGATCGCCGGCGGCGCGGACGCCGAGGGCGAACTCGAGGGCGGCGAGGCGGTCGAGGAGGAGCCCTCGCCGGCGGAGATCCCCGAGGACGAGGTCGAGTACTTCGAGGTCGAGTACACCAAGGAGGGCACCACGATCGAGGTGGCGAACAACGAGACGCTGCTCGACGCCGGCGAGGACGAGGGCTGGGACCTCCCCTACGCCTGCCGGGAGGGCCAGTGTGTCTCCTGCGGCGGCCACGTCGCGGACGGCGACGCCCGCGAGTTCGTCGTCCACGACAACCAGCAGATGCTCGACGAGCCCGAACTCGAGGACGGCTACGTGCTCACCTGCGTCGCCTACCCGAAAGCCGACTTCACCTTAGAGACCAGGGAGACCCCCTGATACCGACCGGATCGACTTTCTTCATACCGACCGAATTGCCTCCTCGCGTTCGACGACAGCGCCTCGAGACCGGCCGAGTACTCCCCTCGCGACCGGATCGGATCAGAGCGTTGATACCGGAACCGTCCATGTCGGTTCGTAGTGAGTAGCTCCGAGGGATCGCTAACCGACGGGTCGCTCGCGCGCCCGATGCTCCGGCTCGCGTGGCCGATCGTCGTCTTTCAGCTGCTACAGGTCAGCTACAACCTCGCCGACACCCTCTGGCTCGGCCAGCTCTCGGCCGACGCGGTCGGCGCGATCAGCCTCGCCTTTCCCCTCGTCTTCCTCCTGATCGCGTTCGCCGCCGGCTTCACCACCGCGGGCTCGATCCTCGTCGCCCAGTACACCGGCGCCGAGAGCGACGAGTCCGCCGGCCTGTTCGCCGGCCAGACGATGGCGTTCGTCGGCGTCCTCGCCTGTGTACTGGGGATCGTCGGCTACTTCTACACCGGACCCGCGCTCGCGCTGCTGCCGAGCGGCGCCGCGACCGAAGAGCGCGTCATCCCGCTCGCCGCCGACTACATGCGGATCTTCTTCCTCGGTCTCCCCTTCCTCTTCGGTTTCTACGTCTTCGAGGCGGTGATGCGCGGCTACGGTAACACCCGGCTCCCGATGCGGCTGATGCTGGTGAGCGTCGTGATCAACGTCGCCATCGACCCGTTTCTCATCTTCGGCTTCGACGAGAACCCGCTGTTCGACTGGCTCTCGCTCGGTGGGCTGGAGGCGACGCTGTTCGCCGCGACCGGCTTCTCCGGCTACGGGATCGAGGGTGCGGCGATCGCGACCGTCTTCTCGAGGGGGGTCGCGAGCGCGCTCGCGTTCTACGTGCTCTTCGCGACCGATCACGGCCCCGACGTCGCGCTCTCGCACCTGAAACTCGATCCCACGAACGTCTGGGAGATCACCCGCCTCGGCCTCCCGACCTCGCTCGAACAGTCGGCGAACGCGCTCGCGCTCGTCGTGCTCACCGCGATGGTCGTCTCGTTCGCACCGCCCGTCGTCGCCGC
>SKWB01000305.1 GCA_007129135.1 Halococcaceae archaeon
CCAGCGCGAGGAACAGAACTGGATCCGCGGGAAGGCGTTCGACGGCGCCGCGCCGATCGGACCGGTGCTCGCGACGCCCGACGAGGTGCCCGCCGACGCCGCCGTCCGCTCGTGGGTCAACGGCGAGCAACGCCAGGACGGTTCGCTCGAACAACTCATCTTCCCGATTCCGGAACTGATCGCCGAGATCACGAGCTACCTCACCCTCGAACCGGGCGACGTGATCGCGACCGGCACACCGGAGGGTGTGAACCCGCTCTCGGACGGGGATCGAGTGGAAGTCGAGATCGAGGGCGTGGGAACCCTCGAACACGGCGTCCGCGGGTGAGCCGCGGCGGTTCACTCGACGATGCACGACCGCGGTAGCTACTTGTAACGGCGTTCACATCGTCCGGTGTCCATGACGCGCGACACCGACGACGGCCGGCGGACCGTACTGAAGATCGCCGGAGCGACGGCGGGAGCGATCGCCGGACTCGCGGGGTTCGGACAGGTCTCCGGCGACGAACACGACGAGTCCGAGAGCGACGAGGGGGCGGGATCGGACCCGAACGGGGCCGGGATCGAGCCCGGAGCCGGACTGGTGACCGTCGACGGCGGCGAGACGGTCGCGGGAACGGTCGAACGGATCGAGGCGGCGATCGAGGACGGGCCACCCCAGCTGGTCGCGACGATCGATCACGCGGAGAACGCGGAGTCCGTCGGGGAGGAGCTCCGGGAGACGACGCTGCTGCTCTTCGGAGCGCCCGAGATCGGGACCCCGGTGATGCAGGAGAACCAGACCGCGGGGATCGACCTGCCACAGAAGCTGCTCGTCTGGTGTGACGAGGACGGCGACGTGCGGATCACGTACAACGATCCCGTGGAGCTACTCGTCGGCCGCCACGGGGTCTCCGAGAGCGAGGCGATCGAGGCGATGAGCGAGGCGCTCGCGGGGTTCGCAGCCGCGGGCGCGGGCGAGTAGCGAGCGATCGGAGCGGGGCCCGGGAAGGGGACGAGTACCACGGCGGTAACTACTGGTGTGTTCGCGTGGAGGGGTCCGTATGACCGAAGTCGTCCTCGTCGACGGCGTGCGGACGCCACACGGAACGCTGCTCGGTTCGCTCACGGACGTCCCCGCGGTCGGACTCGGCCGGACCGCGCTCGACGGCCTCCTCGAACGAACCGAGATCGATCCGGACTCGATCGACTGGGTCGGCCTGGGCAACGCCATCCAGGCCGGCATCGGACAGGTGCCCGCCCGACAGGTGGTCGTCGAGTCCCACCTCCCGAACGAGGTGCCGGTGACGACCGTCAACGAGGCCTCCGGCTCCGGACTCCGTGCGATCGCACTGGCCGGCGACAGGATCGCGGCTGGTGAGATCGAGTTCGCCGTCGCCGGCGGGTTCGAGTCGATGACGAACGCGCCCTGGGTCCTGCCCGGCTACCGGACCGGGAGACGCCACGGCCACGTCACGGCGGAGGACTCGATGATCCTCGACGCGCTCTGGGACGTGAACCTCGACGTCCACATGGGCGAGATCACCGAGCGACTGGTCGACCGGCACGGGGGCGAGTACGACCTCTCGCGCGAGCGCCAGGACCGCTACGCGCTCGAGAGTCACGAGCGGGCCGCGGCGGCGATCGACGACGGGCTCTACGACGAGGAGTGCGTCCCGGTCGAGGTGGGCGGGGAGACGGTCGACCGGGACGAAGGACCCCGCCCGGAGTCCACGATGGCGGACCTCGCGGGGCTCTCGCCGGCGTTCAGGGACGAGGGGACGATCACGCCGGCGAACGCGTCGAAGCTCTCGGACGGCGCGGGAACGGTCCTGCTCGCCGACCGCGAGGCGGCCGAGGACGCGGGCGTGGAGCCGATGGCCTCGCTCGTCGACTACGCGACAGCCTACCGGGGGCCCGACGAGTTCAACGAGGCCGTCGGCGACGTCATCGAGGCGCTGCTCGCCGCGAACGGCCTCTCGGCCGAGGAGGTGGAGGCCTTCTGGGTGAACGAGGCGTTCGCGGCGCAGTCGGTCTACGCGATGGAACGACTCGGGATCCCGCGCGAGCGGATGAACCCCAGGGGTGGTGCGGTCGCCTACGGCCACCCGATCGGCGCGTCCGGGGGGATGCTCGCCGTCTCGCTCGCCCACCAGCTCCGACAGGAGGACCTGGAGTACGGCGTGGTGGGGATGAGCGTCGGCGGTGGCGGCGCGATCATGTCGCTCTGGCGGCGGTAGCTCAGGCGAACTCGGTCAGCCCGTCGTACCACTTCTCGCGCTCGTCGCGCTCGACCTCGAACCCCTTCTCCTCGAACGCCTCCCTCGCTTCCTGTCGGGCCTTCTCGGTCCCCCAGGCCGGGAGTTTGATCGCGTGGCTCACGCGTTCGGGTCCGTCCTTGTACCCGATCTCGATCGTCCGGTCGTCGACCCGTCTCACCGACTCGACCTCGCTACAGCGGATCTCCGAGGGGTCGACGAACCGTCGTTTCGCCCAGATACCTCCCTGAAGGACGACCCCCGCGAGGGCCAGTAGCGCGAACGCGGTCAGCCAGAACCCCTCCGAGAGCGAGGAGAACAGGCTCCAGAGCGTCGACCCCATCCCGCCGAACATCAGCAGGAACAGCGCGGGCTTCCCGAGCGCTTCGAGGTCGAACTCTCGGAGCCCCTCGCGCATCCGGGAGAGCGTCGCTCGTGGGCCTTCCTCCAACCGGATCACCCCGTCCTCGATGACGCACTCGCCGTGGCGCGTCTCGAAGCGCTGGGGTTCGTAGCTGGGCGACCGGCTCCGGGCCATCGTTCGTCCGGCAGTTATCTACCACCTGACTTAACTGTTGTCAGAATCCGAGCAACAGATCGGGTGCCCCCACGGAACGATCGGGGGCGGGTGAGCGACGACCCCACTCTCCGATCCGGCGTTCGTCCGCGGTCCGTTTCCGACGCGAGAGTCCGAGCACGCGGTTGGGCCCCTAAGACGGGTCCCGGTGGTCGCTCGCTGGGTCGCCGAGCAGGTGGACCGCCATCCGCCCGGCGACGTAGCCGAAGGCGGCGATCAGGTGCGCGAGCAACACGAGCAGACCCAGACCGAGCAGCGAGGCGAGCACGCCCTCGGGGAGCGTCCCGATCGTCCAGACGACCGGCTCGCCGTTCACCTCGCCGAACTCGACCGTGTGGGGGAGCCGGGCGACCGCCGTGGCCATCGAGAGCGCGCTGCTGAGCGCGAGCAGTACCAGGAGGCCGAGCAGACCGATCCAGAGCTTCATCGAGACGAACGCGAGCGCCCGCCAGGTGAAGCCGTCGTCGAGGTAGCTCCGGACCGTCCCGAAGAGGCCCTCGCTCGGATCCGGTGACGCCGGGCGTCCCATCTCGACGCCGAGCAGCGACGCCGCGAGCACGTACTCGAACCGACCGGCGAGCCGGCACGCGAGCACCGTCGCGAGCATGATCCCGAGCCCGACGACGAGGACCGACAGCACCAGTCCGAAGACGAGCCCGAACCCGAGCGCCATCGAGTAGACGAAGCCGATCGGGAGCGCGAGCAGCAGGTAGAGCAGGGCGAGGTAGGTCCGTCGCCGGAACACCGGCCTGAGGGCGCTCGCTACGATCCCCGTCGATCCGACCGTCTGATGTCCGTGGTCGTCCATCGACCGGGATACTCCGTCGATCGGTAATAACGGCCCCGTCGATTCTCGGCACGGGAAACTCGGGGACCGGCCGACGATCCGTCTCCGTCGGCGACCGAGCGAGAGAACCCGTCCCGCCGGCGTTCGCCTCGGCGCGTATGTGCACGCTTAAGGGCGCACCTTCCGTCCGATCCGACATGCACCCACGGGACCTGTCCTCGCACTCGGCGTACGTCGCCGGGCGCGGGATCGAGGAGGTCGCCCGGGAACTCGGCCTGGATCCCGACTCGCTCGTGAAGCTCTCCTCGAACGAGAACCCGCTCGGCCCGAGCCCGAAGGCGGTCGAGGCGATCCGCGCCCACGCCGATCGCGTCAACACCTACCCGAAGAGTTCGGCGGTCGACCTCCGGGAGGCGATCGCCGATCGCTGGAACGTCGCTTCCGAGCAGATATGGCTCGCGAACGGCGGCGACGGCGCGCTCGACTACCTCGCCCGCGCGCTGCTCGACCCCGGCGACCGCGTGCTCGTCTCGGAACCCGGATTCGCCTACTACGCGATGAGCGCCCGGTTTCACCACGGCACCGTCGCGAGCTACCCGATCTCGAAGGCCGAGGACTTCGCACAGACCGCCGAGGGGGTCCTGGAGAGCTACGACGGGGAGC
>SKWB01000154.1 GCA_007129135.1 Halococcaceae archaeon
AGGGCTGGGTCTCCTTCGTGAACTCCGAGTGCAGCGAGTGGCCGAGTTCGTGGGCGAGCGTGTACATCGAGGCGACGTCGTCCTGGTAGTTCATCAGGATGAAGGGCTGGGTGTCGTAGGTCCCCGAGGAGTACGCCCCCGACTGCTTGCCGGCGTTCTCGTAGACGTCGACCCAGCGCGAGTCGAGTCCCTCGGCGAGCCGGGACTGGTAGGCCTCCCCGAGCGGCGCGACCGACTCGACGACGTACTCCGCGGCCCGGTCGTACTCCAGTTCCGGGCTCTCCGAGCGCGCGACCGGCATGTAGACGTCCCACATCCGGAGGTCGTCGACCCCGAGCGCCTCGCGTTTCAGCTCCGCGTGTCGGTGCAGCGCGTCGTAGTTATCGCTCACCGTCTCGACCAGCGTGTCGTAGACTTCTACTGGGATGTTCGGCCCGTCGAGCGCCGCCTCGCGGGCGGTCTCGTAGTTCCGCGCTCGAGCGAGCTTTATGTCCGCCTTCACGCTGTTCTTGTACGCCGAGCCGACGGCGTTTCTCACGTCGGCCCACTCGTCGTAGAACGCCTCGTAGACCTCGCGACGGAACTCCCTGTCGCCCTCCTTCTGGAGCGTGACGAAGTTCGAGAGCGTGACCTCGGTCGGGCCGTCCTCGGGATGCTCGACCGAGGGAAACGTCATGTCGGCGTTCGTGAGCATCGTGTAGACGTCGCTCGCGGTACCCGTCACCTCGCTCAGCTCCGCGAGGAGCTCTTCGACCTCCGCCGAGCGGGTGTGCGGCTTCATCCGGAGCACGTCGTCGAAGTAGTGCTCGTAGGTCCCCAGAGCGGGTTCGGCCTCGATCATCGCCTCGATCTCCTCGCGCGAGCACTCCTGCAGTTCCGGCTCGACGAAGCTCGACGCACTGGAGGCGTCGGCCGCGAGCGACTGTGCGCGTGCGGTGAGCGCCTGGTACCCCTGGTCCCGGGTGTCCTCGTCGCGGCGGAGCCGGGCGTAGACCGCCACCTGCGAGACGGCCCGCGAGAGCTCCTCGCCCAGTTCGAGCACCTCGAGCAGCGTCTCCGCGCTCTCGGTGACACGCCCCTCGTAGGCCCGCATCTCGTCGAGGCGCTCCTCGACGGCCTCGTAGGCCGCCTCCCAGTCCTCGTCGTCCGCGTAGATGCTCTCCAGGTCCCAGGTGTACGTCTCCTCGATCTCGCCGCGCTCGGGAACCGAACTCATGTCCCGTGGTAGGAGACAACGTTTATAAACGCTGACGGTTCTCGGCCGGCTCCCGCGCTCACCGGAGGCGCTCGTACGACGCCTCGAGGTCGAGCATCGGTTCGGGGTAGTCCACTCCCAGTTCCACGCCGTACGCCGAACAGAGCTCCCTGGCGGCCCACGGCTCGTGGGCCGCGTCGGCGGGTAACGAAGAGAGCTCCGGCAGCCAGGTCCGGACGTACTCGGCGTCGGGGTCGTAACGGCGAGCCTGCCCGACGATGTCGAAGTAGTTGTCCCGTGAGTCGTTGCCGACGCCCGCGACGTACGCCCAGTTGCCGTAGTTCGAACACGGGTCGTAGTCGACCAGCCGCGTCTCGAAGTACGCCGCACCCCACCGCCAGTCGAGCCGGAGGTTCTTCGCGAGGAACGACGCGACGTTCTGTCGGCCCCGGTTCGACATGAACCCCGTCAGGTTCAGCTCCCGCACGTTCGCGTCGACGAACGGAATACCGGTCTCGCCCGCACACCAGCGCTCGAACGCCTCCCGATCCTCGCGCCACTCGAGATCGGTCCGGTTCCGGATCCCCTCGCGCCGGAACTGCTGGCTGCCGTGACGGAGGAACTGGAAGGCGAAGAAGTCGCGCCAGCGGAGTTCGAAGACCAGCCAGTACGTCGAGTCGTTCTCGACCCGTTCGCGTTCGTAGCGTTCGACCTCCGCGTAGACCCGTCGCGGGGAGAGACAACCGAGGTTCAGCCAGGGCGAGAGCTTCGAGGAGTAGCCGGCGCCGAGCAGCCCGTTCCTGGTTCGCTTGTACTCCCGGAGGCGGTCTTCCTCCCAGAGGTAGGCCTCCAGGCGCTCGCGACCGGCGGCCTCGCCGCCCTCGAACGCGAGGACTGCCCGTTCGTCTTCCGGGGGCTCGTCGAGACCAAGCGCCGAGAGCGAGGGGATCTCCCCGGGATCGATCCCATCCGACGGGAGCCCCGGGAGTCCGTCGGGTGGGTCGATCGGCTCGCGGACGACCTCGTCGACCTCGATCTCCTTTCGGAACGGGGTGAACGTGTCCGGGATCGTCTCGGGTGACCGAGGCAGGTCCCCCGGGTGATGAAGCGTGTGGCCCCAGTGCGAGCGGACCTCGACGTCGTGGTCCGCACAGACCGCCTCGACCGCTCTCTCGACCCGCTGCTCCTCCGCGGTCGGGAGTGCCTGGTGGAAGAGGGTATCGGCGTCGGTCGTCTCGATCAGCCCCTCCAGCGCCGTCTCGGGGCTCTCGTGACGGACGATCAGGTCCGAACCACGGTCGCGAAGGCGCTCTCGGAGGTCGGCGACCGACTCGCGGAGGAACCGTGCGCGGTGGCCGCCGGTCTTCTCGTAGGCGAACGAGCGTGGTCCGCCGTACTCGCGCTCGCCGAACTCGCGGGGGTCGAACGCGTAGACCGGGAGGAGACGATCCGCCGCCCCTGCCGCCTCGGCGAGCGACGGGTGGTCGTCGAGACGGAGGTCGCGTCGGAACCAGACGATGGCCGTTGACATTCGATCGGTCTAGGGACGAGAGCGTCATACCTCTATGCACAACGGTTTGGCCTCTCGCTCCGTTCCCCGCCCATGGGCGAGACAGATGCGGTACTCGGACGGGCCTGGCACGACCCGTTCGCCTGGGACTTCCTCACGAGACTGACCGAGATCGGGAGCCGGATGGGCGGCCACCCCGGCGAGCGACGGGCGGCGGAGATGACCGCGGAGGCGTTCTCCGAGGCGGGGGTCGACGGGGTGACCGTAGAGGAGTTTCCGGTGCAGCGCTGGGAACGAGGGAGCGCCGCGCTCGCGGTCACCGAGCCGGTCGAGCGGTCGTTCGAGGCGATCGCGCTGCCGTACTCCCCGCCGGGCGAGGTGAGCGCGCCGCTGGTCGACGTCGGCTACGGCACGCCCGACGAGATCGAAGAGAAGGACGTCTCGGGTGCGGTGGTCGTCGCGAGCACGGACACACCCCCGGGACGGGGGCGGTTCGCCCACCGGATGGAGAAGTTCGGCCACGCGGCCGCGGCGGGCGCGGAGGCGTTCGTCTTCGCGAACCACGTCCCCGGACAGCTCCCACCCACGGGCTCGCTCCGCTTCGACGCTGAGGCGGCGATGCCGGGCGTCGGCGTCTCGGCGGAGACCGGCGACTGGCTCACCGATTACGCCGACCGCGGCGCGAGGGTTCGCCTGAGCGTCGACGCCGTCACCGAACCCGGCGAGAGCGTGAACGTCCACGGGACCCTGGGCTCCGGCGACGAGGAGGTCGTCTTGCTCGGTCACCTCGACGCCCACGACATCTCGGAGGGGGCGCTCGACAACGGCTGCGGTATCACGGTCGTGGCCGCCGCAGCGCGGCTGCTCGCCGACCTCGACCTCGGCTGCCGGGTGCGCGTCGCGGGCGTCGGCTCCGAGGAGATCGGCCTGCTCGGCGCGGAGGCGCTCGCCGAGGAACTCGACCTCGAGGGGGTCAAGGCGGTCGTCAACGTCGACGGCGCGGGTCGGTTCCGGGACCTGAAGACCTACACCCACGGCTCGGAGACGATCGAGGAGCTGGTGGAAACGACCTGTGCCGACTGGGACCAGCCCGTGAGCTTCGAGCGCGATCCCCACCCCTACAGCGACCACTGGCCGTTCCTCAACCGGGGCGTGCCCGCCCTCCAGTTGCACAGCGAGAGCGGCGAGCGTGGCCGTGGCTGGGGTCACACCCACGCGGACACCCGGGACAAGGTCGACCCCCGGAACCTCCGCGAGCACGCGATCCTGACGGCGCTATTGGTACGGACGCTCAGCCACAGCGAGGTCCCGCGGGTCGACGACGGGGAGCTCAGGGAGCGAATGGAGGCGGCCGACCTGGAGCCGGGCATGCGCGCGGCAGAGATCTGGCCGGAGGGCTGGGAGTGAGTCATCGATGAGCGTCACGATAGTCGGGAAGGCGACGATCGACGCGCCGGTCACCGAGGTGTTCTCGTTCATGGACGACCCGCGAAACCACGCGCTGGTGACGCCGAGTCTCCGCTCGGTCGAGGGG